>JAUWDQ010000002.1 GCA_030608745.1 Pseudomonadota bacterium
ACGGGCACCCTCGTTTCTGGGAGTATTTCAGTTGGTGATACGGTTCAAATACTGCCATCATTGAAGAAAGAGGGGAAGATTCGTGGCATCCAGGTCCATAATAAAATCGTTGAGATGGCAAAGGCGGGGCAACGGACGGCGGTTAATCTGCAGGGGATAGAGAAATCCCTTATCAATCGAGGCGATGTCTTAGTCCATCCCCAAACCATAACACCCACCTATATGGTTGATGCCTACCTTGAGCATCTCCCCAATTCGCCTCGCCCTTTGCGTAACAGGATAAAGCAGCGATTTCATATCGGCACCAGTTCAATGTTGGCCACCATCATTCTGTTAGACAAGCCGGAATTGCCCCCGGCGGAGAAAGGGTTCGTGCAATTGAGGTTCGAGAAACCCGTGGTGGCTTTACCCCATGATCAATTTGTCATTAGGGGTTCTTCCGCTATTCAAACCCTGGGAGGAGGTGTTGTCATCGATTCCCACCCGGCCAAACATAAGAGGCTTGCAAAGGATGTTTTAGCCGGACTCATGATCCTAAGGGAAGCGGGAGAAGAGGAGGTTGTTAGTCACTATTTGGCGAGTTCAGGGGTAAAGGGAATGACCCTCAGAGAGCTGAGAGAGAGGGTGAATATTTTTCCCAGCCGATTATCGAAGCTCCTCAGGGAATTGGTCACCAGGGGAGAGATCGTGACGATCGATGGAGAAGGGGGGAGGCTCGTTCATCATTTAAGATATGAAGAACTGAGGGAGAAGACGCTCTCCTACATTCTTGAATTTCACAAAAAATATCCTCTCAGGCCTGGTCCATCGAAAGAAGAGGTGAAGTCGAAATTGGACAAAACTGTTGAATCGAAAATATTCCATCGCATGATGAGGGAACTGGTGGCTTCAAAGAAGGTATTGGTTGAGAAGGATAAGCTGAGGTTATCCACCCACCGGGTATCCCTGAGAGATGATCAAAAGAGGTTGAAAAATAGGGTTGAAGGGCTTTTCGCAAGGGGGGGGGCTCCAATCTCCGTCCCTTAAGGAACTCGCAACGAATCTCTCTACAGATGAATCTGAGTTACAAAACGTGGTTCGCCTTTTGATGGAGGAGGGAACTATCATTAAGGCGAAGGAGGATCTGTATTTCCATAGGGAGGCCGTTGAGAAGCTCAAGGGCAAATTGATCCAGTTTCTCCGTGTCCATCATGAGATTACAATCGCCCAATTCAAAGAGATGACCAAGGTTTCACGGAAATATGTAATCCCCCTCATGGAATACTTCGATAATCGTAAGATAACCATCAGAGTAGGTGAGAAAAGGCTTCTGAGGGGGGAATAGACCGATTAAGGGAGGAATTGAGAACCTTGTTGTGGGTGGATGGTCCGACCAAATACTTTTAGCGGGTAATCGGGTTCAAAAACTCGCCGTTCGGAAGCTTGAGGGAACCCAGGACCAAAAGGTCTTGACACAAAACCCCAAAATCAGTATAACCCTTGAAAATTCCATAAGATATGAGTTTTTTCTTAGAGGTTGGAGCCCCGAGGACCTGAACAGAGATGGAAAGGGCGTTGCTTCTCAATGCGACTTATGAACCCCTTAGGGTGGTTTCGTGGAGGAAGGCCATCATCATGCTCACCTTGGGCAAGGTGGAAGTTGTTGAGACATACGACCGGGTAATCCATGGGGTCTCATTCTCCATCAAACTTCCATCGGTGATTCGTCTCTTCAGATTTATCAAGAGGAGGTCCTCCTCCATTAAATTCTCTAGACAGAACATATACCTGAGGGATAAGGGTATGTGCCAGTACTGCGGGAAATATTATCGTCGGGACCTGGTGACATGTGATCACGTGGTCCCACGATCCAAGGGGGGATTGACGGACTGGACGAATATCGTAACCTGCTGTAGATCGTGTAATCGCAAGAAAGGGGGCAGCACCCCAAAAGAGGCGGGGATGAGGTTAATCAGGCCACCCCAAAACCCCCCTTGGCCCCCGATTTTAACCATAGTCATAGGGGTTCAAGAGACCCCGGTAACATGGCATCCATATCTCTATTGGGGCGTTCATATGGAGAGTTAGCCATCCCTCTTTCCCGAAGGGGCGAATAGGTCCCTCCCCCGGGGGACCCATTCCCTTTTTTCGTGGATTGGGGATGGAAGGCATTTCGTCGCAAGAAGGAGATTATGGAGATCTTCTATTTTCGGAGAAATGAAAAATAACGGCTTCGTAAAAAATCCATCTGCTGCGTTGTGCTTCATCCTTCGTCACTGCAGCGTACTTCTATGTACGCCTCATTCCTCAGGATTTGCGCGCCGTGCATCTGGATCTTTTTTCTTTGCCGTCTGATTCCGACTTTTTACAATGACGTCAAAAATATCCGGGGAGAATTTTTGGGAAAATGGAGGCGATCCCCTTGACAATCCGACGGCTGGATGGTAGGAAGGGAGGCAGCAAGTACCCGTAAATAAGGAGAAAAGGATGGAGGTTCTTTGGGCTCCATGGCGCATGACCTATATCGCGAGAGATCGAGAGCAGGGGTGCCTATTTTGTTCCAAATTGAAGCGAAGGGACGATAGGGGGAATCTCATCTTATGTCGAAGTAGCCACTCCTTTGTTATCTTGAATCGGTTTCCGTACACGAGCGGTCACCTCATGGTCGTGCCCAACAGGCATGTTGCCTCCATTGATGAGCTCAACGAAGGGGAAATGGTGGCATTGATGGCATTGTTGAAGCAATCCATAATCATTCTGAAGAGGGCGTTAAAACCGGATGGATTTAATGTGGGGATGAATATTGGAAGTGTAGCAGGAGCAGGAATCGAGGATCATATTCATTTCCACATCGTTCCACGATGGAATGGGGACACGAATTTCATGCCCGTTCTCGTTGAGACAAAGGTAATGCCGGAATATCTTGAGAAGACGTATGACAGGTTAATTTCCTTTGTGGAGGGACCTTAAGGACCGAATTCGTATCACACATGGTCGAAGTTAGTGAGGAGGGGATTTATGACAAAGTCTGAATTGAGCGAGATATTGGCACAGCGATTCAGTCTGACCAACAAAAAGGCGAAGATGATCGTGGAAACGGTGATTGAGAGCTTGAAAGAGGCCTTATTGAAGGATGAGCGAATCGAGATCAGGGGATTTGGCAGTTTTATGAACCGAAGATATAAAGCATATACCGGCAGGAACCCCAAAACGGGGAAAGCCATTAAGGTCCCGGGCAAGATATTACCCTTTTTTAAAGTGGGAAAGGAGCTGAAGAAAAGGGTAAATTCCTGAATTTCCCCTCGGTATCCTTCCATCATGCTGAGGGGTTTTGAGGCAAGCATGGATTTCCTCAGCCTTGAGAATGGGTCAGTTGTAACACCTCGAGAGGTGGTGAGAGCCTCTCTTTCAGAGAAGGGGATAACGGAGAAGGCATTGGCATTGGACGATGTGGCCATTATTACCTTCACCCGACGCGATTTACTCACCCTTGTTGAGGAGACAGGGGCCCGCAAGGTAAAGGCATGGTGCGGGAGGAATGACAGGTTGTATCGAGGAGTGGTAGGGAAGGACAGATATATCCTAACCCAATCCCTGTATGGAGCACCCAATGCGGTCATGCTCCTTGAGGAGTTGGTGGCTTTCGGGGTGAAGAAGGCTGTTTTCCTTGGATACTGCGGGTCAATACGAGAACCTATTGGAGTTGGGGAGGTCATTCTGCCTACCCATTCCATAAGGGAGGAGGGCACCTCATATCATTACCTCCCAAAGGGGGTGAGTTGTCACGCCGATGAAGACATTCAGAACCTCGTCCACAAGGGGTTAAGGGAATGCGGGATTGAGCCCTATGTGGGGATGTGCTGGACTACGGACGCCCTCTACCGGGAGACTGCGGAGAAGATCAGGCGGTATCGATCCAAAGGGGTATTGGGCGTTGACATGGAGACCTCCGCGGTCTTCTGCTTGGGGATATATCGGAACATCCGGGTTGGATCGGTGATGGTTGTTACGGATGAATTTTCGGATTCATCATGGCAAGGCGGTTTTTCCTCCGAGAAGGTGGGAGCAACGATGCGGATGGTTTGCAAAACCATCGTGAAACAAGTCGGAAGGCTAGGGAATCTGTAACTTTTTTACTTGCAATGTCCATTCATTTATGCTAAATTACTGCTAATTAGGTCTACTGAGAAAGTGGGCTTCCAGCCCACTTTTTTATTAGAACCCTTGTTTTTGGGCAAGAGATTGGTTTCCTTAAGCTGAAACGAAATGGAAAGGGCGACGGAGAGCGCAGTTAGTGAAATCATTGAACCCATTGTGGCTTCCCAGGGGATGGAGTTGGTCGCTGTGGAATATAAGAGAGAGGCTAGGGGATGGGTGCTCAGGATTTACATCGACAAGAAAGGTGGGGCTAGCCTGGATGATTGTGTTTTGGTCAGCAACGAAGTCGGAACGGTATTGGATGTCGAGGACCTTTTTCAGTCGCCCTATGCCCTGGAGGTTTCTTCCCCAGGCCTCAACAGAATCTTGAAGAAGGAGAGAGATTTCAAGAGATTCAAGGAGAGGCCGGTGAGAATACGTACCTATAATGCCATAGGGAAGAGGAGAAACTTCAAGGGAAGGCTGTTAGGCTGCACGAGGGGGTCGATTCAAATCGAGGTGGGAGGGCAAGTCCTTCACATACCCCTATCCAATGTGGCTAAGGCAAACCTGGAATTTGAATTTTAATTGGTAATAGAGGGGAGAAGGGGAGGAGACTCGATGTCTCAAAATCTAAACTATATCATCGAACAGGTGGGAAAGGACAAGGGAATCAAGCGTGATGTAATTATCGACGCATTGGAAAATGCGGTTTTGATGGCCTCTCGGAAAAAGTTCGGGCCCCAGAGGTTGATGGAGGCCCACTATAATGAGGAGATTGGAGAGGTCGAACTCTTCCAATTCGTGGAGGTGGTGGAAGAGATGGAGGACCCCTACACCCAAATATCCCTGGACGAGGCGAGGCAACTTGATCCGGATTCGGAGATCGGGGATAGTTTGGGAGTTAAGTTGGATACCAGTGACTTCGGAAGGATAGCCGCGCAGACGGCCAAGCAGGTCATCATCCAAAGGGTCCGTGACGCGGAGAGGGATAACATCTACAATGACTATAAGGATAGAAAAGGGGAGATTGTGACGGGGAACGTTCAAAGGCTCGAAAGGGGGAACCTCTATATAAGCTTGGGAAGGGCTGAGGCGATTTTGCAGTCCCGAGAACAAGTACGGGGTGAAGTATATCGACAGGGTGATCGCATCCGCGCTTATATTTTGGACGTTCAAAGATCGTCAAAGGGACCCCAAATTTTCCTTTCTCGGACCCATCCGAGACTGTTGATTAAGCTTTTTGATATGGAGGTTCCGGAGATTTCAGAGGGAATTATCAAGGTCGTCGACGCAGCGAGGGAGCCAGGGGAGAGGGCAAAGATATCCGTTTACAGCACCAATAGGGATGTTGACCCCGTGGGGGCTTGCGTGGGGATGAGGGGTTCCAGGGTCCAAAGCGTTGTCCAAGAGCTCCGAGGTGAAAAGATTGACATCATCCCTTACTCCGAAGATATTGCCAAATATGTGAGCAATGCTTTGGCTCCTGCCAAAATATCCCGGGCTTACATCGACGAGGAAAACAGAAACATGGAGATCGTGGTTGAGGATGATCAACTCTCCTTGGCCATTGGAAAAAGGGGCCAAAACGTGAGATTGGCGTCAAAGCTCACGGGCTACAGGATCGACATCAAGAGCGAATCCAGAATGCAGCAAATTTCGGAGGAAATCATCGGGGGGCTGAGGGGAATCCCCCATGTGGGAGAGGTGATCGCTCGGATCCTCTACAACGAGGGGTTTGTTTCGGTAAAGGAAATCGCCGAATCAGGAGCGGAGGAACTGGCGAGATTGTCGGGTATTGGCATAAAAAAGGCCCAGAAGATCGTAATGGCTGCCAGGGAAATGGTGGAAGTCGAGGCGGAAGGGGCAGAGGTGGATGCCGGGGAAGATCGGGAGAGAGGATCTTCACCCATCAGCGATTTGAAGGGTGTAGGGGAAAAGACGACGGCGCTTCTCATGTCCAAAGGGATCGTGACCATTTGGGATTTGGCAAAGGCCGATTTAGGGTTTCTTTCCTCGATTCCCGGGATTGGGATGAAGAAAGCGGAGAAATTGGTGAGGGAGGCCTCGGCCTTTGACGGAAAGGCGGCTCATGACTAAAGTCGGTCACACTCCCCTGAGGCGATGTTTGGGTTGTCGTAAGAGACGGAGAAAGGATGAGCTTATCCGGCTGGTCTTTGTGGAGGGAAGAAGTGTGGTGGTAGATGTGGTGCAAAGGATGTCCGGCAGGGGAGCTTATCTCTGTAATGACGATCGTTGCCTTCGAATAGGCCTTAATGCGAAGGCCATATCCAATGCCTTTAGGAAAAGAGTAGTCATTGATGAGAACTTGCGAAAATCTATTGAAACCATTCCCCAGAAGGGTTAGAAAAAAGGCGGACGGATAAGGTCATCATTGGCTTTAAATCGGAGGAGGAGAAACGTAATGGCCAAAATAAGGGTTCTCGATGTGGCTCAAGGGGAGTTGGAGAAGGAAAAACTCCTCGCCAAGCTCAAGAAGATGGGAGTGAAGGTAAAGGATGAGGAGACGGCGGAACAGGGGACCCCGTGGGGGGCGATGGAGAGGGTTGTCAGGGATGAGGAAGGGGCCGAGTTCATCGAGAAACGGGTTAAGCCAACAGTGATTCGGAGAAGGGCAAAGGCCGTAGAGGAGCCCGAGAAAATCCTCGAAGAGGTTCAACGGGAGGCCCAAGAGGCGGCGCAGGGAGAGCTTGCGGAGGTTTTGGAAGAGGAGAAGCCAGTCGTACCTCCTCCCACGGAAGAGATGGAGGGGGAAAGGACCGTGGAGGTAGCCGAAGAGATCCGTGAGGAGGTTGTGGAGGCGCCACCCGAGGAGGTTATGCCCGCCGCCCAAGAGGGGGTGAAACCGGCAGAAGTCGAGGAAGAGGAAAAGGCTGAGGTCAAGGTTAAGAAGAAAAAGCCGAAGATAGCGGAAGAAGAAGCCGAAGCGCGTCTCCCGAAAAAGCGGATGTTGAAGAGGAGGGTTGTCGAGGAAGCGGAACTGGAGGTGGAGAAGAGGTATCCTCGTGGACCTCGGGAGCGGGTGGTTAAACCCGGCAAATTGCCGAGGAAGAAGGTCGAGTTTGCAGTCTCGAAGAAGACCGTGATCACCACCCCCAAACCAATCAAAAGGGTCATTCGAGTTGCCGAGGTCATCATGGTTTCGGAGCTGGCAAAGCGGATGGGGGTAAAGGCCAGAGAGGTGATCAAAAAATTGATAGAGCTGGGTACCGCCGTAAACATCAATCAGACTATTGATGCCGATTTAGCTTCCCTCGTCGCGAGCGAATTTGACTACGAAGTGGAAAAGGTCTCCCTGGAAAGGGGAGATTTCCTGGAGAAAAAGGAGGATTCCCCCGCGCAGTTGAAGCTGAGGCCTCCCGTGGTGACCATCATGGGACATGTTGATCATGGAAAGACCTTACTATTAGATGCCATTAGAGAAACCCATGTGGCTGAGGGTGAAGCGGGAGGCATTACGCAACATATTGGCGCATATGACGTACAATTAGATTCTGGCCGTATCGTGTTTATCGATACCCCCGGCCATGAGGCCTTCACGGCGATGCGAGCCAGGGGTGCTCAGGTAACGGATATCGTAGTATTGGTGGTTGCAGCGGATGACGGTGTTATGCCCCAAACAATTGAAGCCATCAACCATTCCAGGGCCGCTAACGTCCCTATCATCGTGGCCATCAATAAGATCGATAAATCCAATGCCAACGTGGATAAGGTCAAGAAGGATCTGGCGGAACATGAATTAATCCCGGAGGAATGGGGCGGGGAAACCATCTTTGCCGAAGTATCGGCAAAACAAGAAATCGGCATTACCGAGCTTTTGGAATTGATCTTGATTCAAGCGGAGGTATTAGAATTGAAGGCCAACCCCGACAAATTGGCAAGGGGAACCGTCATTGAGGCGAGGTTGGATCGAGGCCGTGGAGTTGTGGCTACGGTTATAGTCCAAGAGGGAGCACTAAAGACTGGGGATTCCTTTATTAGCGGGATGAATTATGGTCGTCTCAGGGTCATGATGGATGACCGGGGCCAAAGAATCGAAGATGCCGGTCCTGCGACGCCGGTGGAAGTAGTGGGGTTCACTGGGCTTCCGGAGGCGGGGGAAGCGTTCGTCGTATTGGATGACGAGCGGATTGCCAAACAGATAGGGTTGTATCGGCAGCAGAAAAAGAGGGAAAAGGAACTCGCCAGTTCGAGCAAGGTATCATTGGAGGAGCTCTACGCTCGAATTCAGGAAGGCGAAATAAAGGAATTGAATATAATCGTTAAGGCCGATACCCAGGGTTCCATGGAGGCCGTTAGCAATTCCCTGGAAAAGCTCTCGACCGATTCGGTGAGGGTGAATATCGTCCATGGAGGCGTTGGGGGAATCAGCGAAACGGACGTGAATCTGGCAATGGCCTCCCGTGCTATCATTATCGGATTCAACGTTCGGCCTGGATTGAAGGCTATGCAGCTGGCCGAACAGGACCAGGTCGACATACGGTCCTATAGTGTGATCTATGACGCAGTATCCGACATCCAGAAAGCGATGGAAGGCCTTCTGGAACCAACCCTTAGGGAAAAGATCTTGGGCAGGGCAGAGGTTCGCGCTACTTTCAACATACCCAAGGTAGGAACTGTTGCAGGAAGCTCGGTAATCGATGGAAAAATTGTTAGAGGGGGTAGGATCAGGTTAATACGGGATGATGTGGTTATTCACGATGGGAGAATTACATCCCTTAAGCGTTTCAAGGAAGACGTCAAGGACGTTCAGCAGGGCTATGAATGCGGGATTGGCATCGAGAATTTCAACGATGTGAAGGAGGAAGATGTCATCGAATCCTACGAGTACGAAGAGATTCCTTCCACCCTCTAGGATTCGGGTATTCCCCGTTGGGTGAAGAGAATGATTGTGGGCATTTGTCATCTGGATGTGATTATTCCGGAGAACCACTCCCTTAAGGGAAAGCGTCAGGTGATTAAGAGGGTCATTGACAGGGTAAAGAATCGCTTCAACATCTCCATCGCAGAGGTGGGCGATAACGAATTATGGCAGAGGTCCCAACTGGGAATGAGCTTGGTAGGGACCGATCGGAAATTTATCAATTCGTATTTGGATAGAGTCGTCAATTTCATCGAGGCGATGAATATCGTTCATATCGCCCATAGCGAATTGGAAATACTCAATTTTTGAGATGAATTTTGACATCATTGTAAAAAGTCGGGATCAGACGGCAAAGAAAAAAAATCCAGATGCAAGGCGCGCAAATCCTGAGGAATGAGGCGTACATAGAAGTACGCTGCAATGATTCACCCTGTTAAATATTTTCTTTGTTTGATGTCACTGTTTTCAAGCAGCTTCTATATTCCATATCTATTGATATGGCTGCCTTTAATTTAACAGGGCAGGGGATGCAGCGCAACGCAGCAGATGGACTTCTTACGAAGCCGTCAATTTTGGAAATTAAGGAATGGACAACAGGCGGCCAAACAGGGTAGGGGAGGCCATTAAGGAAGAAATTTCCCGTTTGCTCTTGAGAGAGATCAAAGACCCGAGGATAGGGTTTGTGACCATTACCAGGGTTAAGGTCTCAAAGGATCTCCGCGTTGTAAAGGTCTTTTTCAGTGTGTTGGGCGATCAATCGGTAAGAGCGGATTCGCTGACGGGGCTGAATAGTGCCAAGGGTTTTGTGCGGAGAGAACTGGGTAGAAGGCTCAGGCTTCGGTATGTCCCCGATATCGTGTTCAGCTTTGATCCTTCGTTGGAGCATATGAGCCGATTAGCAGAGCTGATTCATCAGATCAACGAGGACGAGAAATTAGAGGACGAAAAGGGTAGATAGGCAGATAATGGACGGGATTTTAGTGGTCGATAAGCCCCCCGGAATCTCCTCTTTCGGTGTTGTTCGGCAGGTAAAGAGATGGCTGAGGATCAAGAAGGTGGGGCATACAGGCACTTTGGATCCCTTTGCCAGTGGTGTTCTTCCTTTGGCGATAAATGAGGGGACGAAGACAGTTCCCTTTCTGGCTGAGGACCAGAAGGAATACGAAGCCGTGCTGAAGCTGGGAGTAGAGACGGATACGTATGACAGGACGGGAAAGATTACAGCGGCCAGGGATTTGGATGGGTTTCGGGTGGACAAGGAGACCGTCAAGGGCGTTATGAGGGGATTCGTCGGTCGAATAGAACAGGTTCCACCCATGTTCTCCGCTGTGAAACACCGGGGGAGGCCCCTCTATAAATTGGCGAGGCGGGGAATTAGCGTGAAAAGGGAACCCCGGGTGGTGGAGATAATGGACATCGGGGTTACCCACATTGGTTTTCCCTTTGTTTCCTTTAAGGTCGCCTGCTCAAAGGGGACCTACATTCGAGCCCTTGCCCATGACGTCGGAAGGGAGTTGAGATGCGGGGCACACCTCTCCAAGTTACATCGGACCAGAAGCGGTCCATTTGCCCTTAAAGACGCGGTCCCCTTTCGCGAGGTGGAGGTCCTGGCGGAAGGGGGGATGATCGAAGGGGAAATTATTCCCTTAAGTCAAGTGCTGGGCGGATTACCGAAGCTCCGTGTTGAGGGGGAATTGCAGCGGAAAATCCAACGGGGAAGGCAGATCCTGGTAAGCGATATCGAGAAATCTCCATTTCCTCGAATTGACATAGGGGAACCGGTCAGAGTTATTTCATCCGATGGAGATTTGATCGCCATTGCCCGAGCGGAGATGGGATATGGGGGGCCTGTGGAGAAGGAAGCGGTGGCATTTAGATTGCTCAGGGTCTTTCATGCAAACGCGGGGGGGATAAGATGAGATTTGAGGCGGAGAAGAAAAGGGAACTTATCGGGGAGTATCGAGTCCATGATAAAGATACGGGCTCACCTGAAGTTCAAATTGCCCTTCTTACGGAGCGAATTAGGTACCTGACAGAACACTTTAAGGTACACAAGAAGGATCACCACTCGAGACGGGGGCTCTTGAAATTGGTCGGGCAGAGGAGAAGCTTGCTTAACTACCTCAAAAAGAAGAGGATTGAGCGATACCGATCGGTTATCGAAAGGTTGGGTATTCGGGGATAGAGCCAGGGAGGCCGGAAAACGTAAAATAGGGAGATGAGAAGAGATGATGGAACGAAAAATGTCTATTGAATTTGGCGGTAGAACCCTCTCCATTGAGACGGGGAAAATAGCAAAGCAGGCCAATGGCGCGGTGACCGTTCAGTACGGAGAGACGATAGTCCTGGTAACCGCTGTATGTAGCGAGGAGGAGAGAAAGAACATAGATTTTATCCCCCTTACCGTGAACTACCTCGAGATGACCTTCGCCGCCGGTCGCATACCCGGCGGTTTTTTCAAGAGGGAGGGGAGGCCCAGCGACCGAGAAACCCTCATTTCGAGGCTTATCGATCGTTCCATACGACCCCTTCTCCCCAAGGGTTTTAACAGGGAAACACAGATTATCGCCACCGTCATGTCCGCAGATCAAGAGAATGATCCCGCCGCCATAGGGATGATCGGGGCTTCGGCAGCTCTGATGGTCTCGGATATTCCCTTCAATGGTCCCCTTGGGGGAGTAAAGGTGGGAAGGATAAACGGGGAATACAAATGTAATCCCACCAATAGCGAGTTGGAGATGAGCAACATGGACCTCCTGGTGGCGGGAAATCGAGATGGCGTAATCATGGTCGAAGGAAGCGCGCAGGTGGGCAATGAAGACGATATCCTGGAGGCTATCTTCTTTGGCTATGATCATCTCCAAGGTGTGATCGAAGTACAAGAGAGGCTGAGGGATGAGCTGAATATCGGTAAGACTGAATTTACGCCCGGGAGAAATGAGGCGGTGAGGGAGCAGATTCACTCCTTTGCCCTTCCCAAAATAAAGGAGGCCCATGCCATTTCGGGGAAATTGGAAAGGAGGCGAAGGTTGGGAGAGATCCTCGAGGCCGCAATGGAGAAATTTGCTGGCGAAGATGAAGAGTTCGGGGTGGAAGTCAGGGAGGTCATCGCGGAGACGGAAAGGCAGTTTATCAGGGGGATGATCCTGAGCGAGGGAAGAAGAATAGATGGAAGGGACCTTTCTGAGATCAGGCCCATCTCCTGCGAGGTAGGCATTCTTCCCCGAACTCACGGGTCGGCCATTTTCACCCGAGGTGAAACGCAAGTATTGGCCGTCACCACCTTTGGGACCTCATCCGATGAACAGAAGATCGATTCGCTGAGCGGGGAAAGCTATAAATCGTTCATGCTCCATTACAATTTTCCTCCCTTTTGTGTCGGTGAGGTTTCATTCCTCAGGTCACCAAGCCGAAGGGAGGTCGGCCATGGGGCCCTAGCCGAAAGGGCAATATTACCCGTTCTGCCTCCCAGCGACACATTCCCCTATACCATTCGGGTAGTTTCCGAGGTTTTGGAGTCCAATGGATCCTCTTCGATGGCGACGGTATGTGGCGGGATGCTTGCTCTTATGGATGCGGGGGTTCCGACCGCCGATACCGTTGCTGGGATTGCCATGGGACTGGTCAAGGAGGGGGACAGGGTGGCTGTTCTCTCTGATATTTTGGGCGACGAAGATCACATTGGTGATATGGATTTTAAGGTAGCCGGAACGCAGGAGGGAATAACCGCAGTGCAAATGGACATCAAGGGGCCAGGTCTGACCCGAGAATTGCTGAGGCAAGTCTTACGCCAGGCCAAGGAGGGTAGGCTCCATATCCTAAAAAAGATGCGGGAGACGATTCCAGAACCCAGGAAGGACCTTTCCCGGCACGCTCCGAGGATCATCACCCTTCAGGTGAAACCGGACAAGATTCGGGATATCATTGGTCCCGGAGGTAAGAACATCCGGAGTATCGTCGACCAAACCGGGGTCAAGATCGAAATCGAGGACCCGGATCTGGTCAAAATCGCATCGCCCAGTCATGAAGCCATCGAAGAGGCTATAGCGATCATCAAGAGGCTCACCCAGGAGGTGGAAGTGGGCCGGCTCTATTTGGGCCATGTGAAGCGAATATTGGACTTCGGTGCCATTGTAGAGCTCTTTCCGGGAACCGACGGGTTGGTTCACATCTCGCAGCTTGCAGAGCACCGGGTGGAGAGCGTCTCGGATATCCTGAAAGAAGGCGATGAGGTGTTGGTGAAGGTGATTGGAATCGAACCCAATGGTCGAATTCGGCTGAGTCGCAAGGCGGCACTGAAACAGGGGGATGATAAGGGACTGATCAAAAATGAGAACTCACGTTAGGAGATGTATCAAAAGACCGTCCTGAAAAATGGAATCTGCGTCGTCTCGGAGAACATCCCCCATATCAGGTCGATTTCCATCGGGATTTGGATCACTACGGGATCGCGCGAAGAGGATTCCGAGGAAAAGGGGATTTCCCATTTCATTGAGCACCTGGTCTTCAAGGGAACGGAGAGTCGAAGCGCCCACGATATAGCCAAAGAGATCGACTCGGTGGGGGGCGTCCTCAATGGGTTTACGGAAAAGGAGTATACCTGTTTTCACGCAAAGGTGTTGGATCAACATTGCCCCCTTGCCCTCGAGCTCCTCTCAGATATCTTTTTGAACTCTATCTTTGATCCCAATGAGATCGAAAGGGAAAGGAACGTAGTCCTCCAGGAGATTAAAATGGTGGAGGATACGCCCGATGACTATATCCATGACCTGTTTAATCAGGTTTTCTGGGGGGGACATTCCCTGGGGTACCCCATCGTGGGAAAGAAGGAGCGGGTTAGTTCCTTCGATCGAGAGACCATTTGCCGCTACTTCGATGATCACTATCGCTCCAACCACCTCATTATATCCATGGCTGGCAGTTTTGACCACGCGGAGGTGATCCAGCGGATCGAGGATAAATTCGGTGGGTTACACGAGAGGGTGGAGATGGGAAAAGGAAAATCCCCGGAGCCCAGTCCCCGAATCGGGGTGTTTCCAAGGGATTTGGAACAGGTTCACCTCTGTTTGGGCACCAAAGGCATTCCCCAAACCCATTCCATGCGATTTGCCAGTTATATCCTCAATACCCTTCTGGGAAGGGGTATGAGCTCTTATCTCTTTCAGGAGATCCGGGAGAAGCGGGGCCTCGCCTATTCAGTATATTCCTATAGGCCGGCCTATTACGATGCGGGCCAACTGGTGGTATATGCGGGAACTGAGAAAGGATCATTGAAGGAGGTTATTCGATTGATCATGGAACAGTTCGATAAATTACGAAGGGAGATGATTCGTGAGGAAGAGCTGAAGCGGGTTAAAGAACAACTCAAGGGAAATTTACTCCTATTCCTGGAAAGTTCGGATAGCTGGATGACCCGTTTGGCCCAAAACGAGATTTACTTCGGGAGATATATCCCCATTGAGGAGGTTATCAAAGGGATCGAAGGCGTCACCTCGGAAGAGCTTAATCAATTGGCTCAGGACCTTTTCCGAGAGGAGTTGTTCTGTCTAACGGTTTTGGGTCCTATCGAGAAAACGGAGCTCACCCGAGACCTGTTGAGCTTTGGATAGGGAGGAAAAGCTATGGGGGAGGGGTCCCACCTGGTAAGGATCAAGATCAAAAGGCTCAGGGGGAACGAACAATTACCGTTGCCCTCTTATATGACCGAACACGCAGCGGGACTGGACATCCATGCCTTTCTGGATGAAGATGTGCTCATCGCTCCAGGACAGAGGCGGTTGATTCCTACGGGGCTCGTTGTGGCAATTCCCGATGGCTTCGAGATTCAGGTGAGGCCTCGCAGCGGTCTGGCCATGAGGGATGGGGTGACGCTGGTCAATACCCCCGGGACCATCGATGCCGACTACCGAGGGGAAATTGGAATTCTCATGATTAATCACGGCGAGAAACCCGTCACCATCAGAACCGGGGAGCGCATTGCACAGCTTGTGGTCTCCAGGGTATATAAGGCCGAATTGGAGGAGGTTGATGAACTGCCTACAAGCCGTAGGCAAGAAGGTGGCTTTGGCCACACCGGTCTTTAACGGTAACTGGAAAAGCTAAAAGGCTGTTCATGGAGAGATGGGTCGATAGCTATATGAACTACATAACCGTTGAGAGAGGACTGTCCAAGAACACCCTCGATTCGTACAGCGGCGATCTGGTTCGGTACATGAGCTTTTTGGGGGGATTGGGCATCGTCGAAATCGGAGAGACTTCAAAGCTAGAGGTGATGGCTTACCTGCTCTCTTTGCGGAAACGAGACCTTTCCTCTAAAACGGTTGCCAGATCTATTTCCGTTTTGCGAGGATTTTATCGGTGGTTGGCCGATGAGGGGGTACTGCGAGGAAATCCATTGGAGGATATGGAATCCCCGAGGACGATCCGATCCCTACCGGGAGTACTTTCCCTGGATGAAGTCGATTCACTGCTGAATCAACCCGACCCCTCCAATCCCATCGGGATGAGGGATAAGGCCATGTTGGAATTACTGTACGCGACGGGGTTGAGGGTATCCGAGTTAACCAATTTAGTCCTGAATAATATTAACTTTGAGGCGGGATATCTGGTCGTCATGGGCAAGGGGGCCAAGGAGAGGATTGTTCCCATGGGCCAAGAAGCTCTCCATTGGCTAAAGAGGTATCTGGAGGGGTCCCGCAAAATGCTCCTCGGGAACAACCGGAGTCCACTTGCCTTCGTGAGCCAATGGGGGAAGGGAATGACCCGGCAGGGTTTTTGGAAGACCATTAAGAAATACGCCCTTATGGTTGGGATTCGGAAGACCATCTCCCCCCATACCCTCAGACATTCCTTCGCAAGCCATCTCCTGGAAGGTGGGGCGGATTTGCGGTCAGTCCAGAGCATGTTGGGACACGTGGATATCTCCACGACTCAAATTTACACCCACGTGACCCGGGAAAGGTTGAAGAAGATCCATGCTCGATACCATCCCAGATCGTGATCGCCACCGTTCGCTGAGGGGGAAAGGGGGGGGATACCCTCAGCCTTCGAGGATAGCAATGGAGGTCATTACTACCCACATCAACGCCGATTTCGACGCTTTGGCCTGCATGTTAGCGGCTAAGAAGCTCTATCCTGAGGCGATTTTGGTTTTCCCGGGCTCCCAGGAGGGGAGCCTAAGGGATTTTTTCGTCCGGTCCACCATTTACGTATTCGAGGCCGAACGGATGAAAAACGTGGATCTGGATCGAATCAGCCGTCTCATCCTCGTCGATACTCGACAGAAAAGCCGAATCGGGAAGTTCGCTCAAATCATAAAGAGGCCGGCAGTGGACATCCACATCTACGATCACCATCCTCCCTCTTCGGATGATATTAAGGGCTCAGTAGAAGTGGTGAAGGAAGTGGGATCTGCTATTACCTTGATGCTGGAGGTTTTGAGGGAGAGAGATATTGATATAACCTCCGATGAGGCGACGGTAATGATGCTGGGGATTTACGAAGATACGGGCTCCCTCACCTTTTCCTCGACAACGGAGGACGACTTTCATGCCGCCGCATATCTGCTGTCACAGGGTGCAAGTCTCAATATGATATCGGATATGGTGACCAAGGAGCTGATGGCGGAACAGGTTTTTCTTCTCAACGATCTGATCCAGTCCGCTACCAACTACACGATAGGTGGCATTGATGTGGTTATTGCTACGGCCTCGGCGGATCAATACGTCGGTGATATCGCCATCCTCGTCCATAAATTAAAGGATATGGAGAATTTGGATGTGCTTTTCGCCTTGGTTCGGATGGAGGATCGGGTCCACATGATTGGAAGGAGCCGGATCGAGGAAGTCAACGTGGCGGAAATCCTGTTGGAGTTTGGAGGAGGTGGGCATGCGACGGCCGCCTCGGCCACCGTAAAGGATTTGACATTAATCCAGTGCGCCGAGAAATTGGTGAAGGTGCTTCAGGGGACTGTTAAACTGGGGAAATTCGCCAAGGACCTCATGACCTCTCCGGTGAAGACCATCCAAGCCGAGAGGAGGTTGTCCGAAGCAGGGGAGCTCCTCACTCGGTATAATATCAACGTATTGCCGGTGATGAGGGGAAGGAAATTGGCGGGGTTGATATCCAGACAGGTCATCGAAAAGGCCTCATTCCATGGGCTCGGAGATCGCCCGGTCAAGGAATACATGAGCACGGGATTTTCGGTAGTCGATATGACCACTCCCCTAACTAACGTTCAACGCCTTATCGTGGGCAACAATCAGCGATTTTTGCCCGTAATGGAGGGAGGTGAACTTTTGGGGGCCATCACCCGGACGGACGTCTTAAGGGCCATTCAGGAGGATTTGGTGGGACGATCCGATTCCCCTTTTCCCCTTGAGGTTCACAAGCTCTATGCCAGGAAGAAGATGATCACGAAGTTGATGGAGGAGAGGCTTACGTCGAGGGTTCAAGACATTCTCCGGGAGTTCGGCAGGGTTGGGGAGGATTTGAGCTGTCCCGTGTATGCGGTGGGAGGGTTCGTTCGGGACCTTTTGCTGAGAGACCATAACTTAGACGTGGATATCGTAGTGGAGGGGGATGGCATCCGATTCGCAGAATATTTTGCCGAGAGGCATCCCTGTAAGATCAGGATTAACCGGCGGTTTGGAACGGCTGCTCTCCGTTTTTCGAACAACCTCAAGGTTGATATAGCAACAGCTCGGTTGGAATACTATGATTCTCCCGCTGCCCTTCCCACGGTGGAACTCAGTTCCATCAAGAATGACCTCTATCGAAGGGACTTTACCATTAATACCCTGGCCATCAAATTGAATGGGGAGGAATTTGGCGAACTGGTCGATTTCTTCGGCGCCCAAAGGGATATTAAGGAGAAGGTAATCCGGGTACTTCATAACCTGAGTTTCGTCGAAGACCCAACGAGGGTTTTGCGTGCCATTCGCTTCGAGCAGCGGTTTGGCTTCCAATTGGACAAGCAAACCCGGAATCTGATTAAGAATGCCGTGAAGATGGGATTTCTGGATCGCCTTTCGGGGCGAAGGATCTTTACCGAACTGGTGCTCATCTTCAACGAAGAGGATCCAATCCCCATTCTTCGAAGGATGAGAGAACTGGACCTATTGAAATCCATCCACACCAAAATCCCCTGGGAGAAGGAGAGCGAGAGCCTGTTAGAGGCCATAAAGAATGTCATATCCTGGTACGACCTCCTCTTTTTGGAGGGAGAGTGCGAAAAGTGGCAGGTCTATTTTTATGGGTTGATGGATTCCCTGGCGGAGGAAGAGGCCTTGGATGTCTGCCAACGGCTTTCGTTCTCCGAGAAAAACAAGGAGAAGATCAGAAACGGAAGGACAGAGGCCGAGGAGACCCTGAGGGAGATTGTCCGAAGATTGGATTCCAGGAGAAGGATTCGACGAAGCGAAATGTATGAGCTCTTGGAACCCCTTTCAACGGAGGCGAAGCTCTTCATGATGGCCAAGACCACCAAGAAAGAGACGAAACAGTGGATCTCCCTTTTCTTTACAACGCTTCGGGGGCTGAGACCCTTATTAAAGGGGAGGGATTTGATCCGATTGGGTGTTCGTCCAGGACCCATCATGAAGGAGATATTGGCCGATCTCCTGAGGGCTCGTCTCGATCGGCGCATCAGAACGAGGGACGATGAGGTCGATTACGTGAAAAGGACCTATATAAATCAAAGGGGAACGGCTTAATCCGAGGTCATTCCCCCACAAGATGCCGTATGGCCACACTAGTCCAGAAAATATCAATCTATGTCATCCCAACACTGCTGGCAATCATCCTCCATGAGGTCTCCCATGGATGGGTCGCCGATAGGCTGGGTGATTCCACCGCGCGATACTCGGGACGATTGACCCTAAATCCCTTGGCCCATATCGATTTATTCGGCACGGTCATTTTGCCGCTGATCCTGCTCATTACGCCAGGGAATTTTATATTCGGCTACGCCAAACCCGTTCCCATTAACCCTTACAATCTGAGGAACCCGAAGAGGGACATGATTTGGGTATCCCTCTCGGGCATATTGACCAATTTGGCCTTGGCAGCCGTTTCCGCCATGTTCTTTCGGTTTGTGGCCGCCGCCTCCCCGGGTTCATGGAGCCTCGTCGCAATCCCCCTCGCGATGATGTTAAGGGTTAGTGTCATGATTAATATTATCTTGGCCGTCTTCAATGCGATTCCCATTCCCCCTCTTGACGGAAGTCGGGTTTTGGCCCATCTTCTTCCCCCGGAACAGGCGGCGGTATTTTCGAAATTGGAGCCTTATGGATTTATCATCATATTATTACTTTTCTTTACGGGGGTGATCGATTTTATCTGGCCCATTATCGGATTCTTTATGGGCCTCTTTTTGGGTCCTTAGTATGATGATATAGGGGAATGCATCGGTATATTCAATGGTTACTGTAGATCCATACACGGTAAAATTGGAGATTTTCGAGGGCCCCTTGGACCTTCTCTTGCACCTCATCAGACGGAACCAGGTAGACATATACGATATTCCCATCGCCACGATCACAGACCAATACCTGGATTATCTCAGCATGATGAGGAGTCTCAACTTGGATGTTGCCGGCGAATTCCTTTTGATGGCGGCGACCTTGCTCCAAATAAAATCGAAGACATTGTTGCCATTACCGCCCGAAGAGGAGGAAGAAGGGGGGGAAGACCCGAGGGCAGAGCTGGTGAACAGACTATTGGAATATCAGAAATACAAGGAAGCGGCTGCTCGATTCCATGAGAGGGATATGTTGGAAAGGGATATCTTCGTGCAGGGAAATCAAGCAGAGGGATCTGAAGATAGGAGACTAGTTGAGATCGGGGTTTTCGAACTGATCGAGGCCCTCAAGGATGTTTTGAATCGGGCCTCCATCGAAGCGGCCTATGATATTACCCTGGATCGGATAACGATAGAGGAGCGGATCGCCCAAATTCTGGAGGCGGTCAAATTGGAAAGGAGTGGACTTCTCTTCTCGTCGCTCTTTTCCGGGGCATCGTCCAAGGAGGATATTATTCTCACCTTCCTCGCTCTTTTGGAATTGATCAAAATGAGGATGATTAAGGTTTATCAAAGGACTCCATTTGGACCGATAGAGATTTTCGCCCTCTCGGGAGGGTAGGGGAAATCCATGAAAAGGATTGTTATCATTGTTGGTTTATTGATTGTGGCCGTGATAATAGACCTTTCGGCCAGGGAATTGCCCCAGGTAAAGGAACTGATGGTAGTGGGGTCTGGGGAAATGGTTACGGGGAACGTCGGGAGGGCCCGTCAAGATGCAATCCTAAATGCCCTCAAGGAGGCGGTACGGATCTCTCTGCTGGAGTTTATTCCAGCACCCATGCTTGAAGAGAATACCGTTACGCTGAACATGGAAATCTTCAGCCGGGTGACCCAATACGTGCAAACCTTCAAGATCCTCTCCGAGACAGGGAGGGATGATGGGCATGAGGTATTGTTGCAAGCTCAGGTGGACCTCCATAAATTGAAGGATTCGCTGTCGGCTCTGGGCTTATTGGGGGAGAAGGTCGTCCAGGAGGAGATTGTCCGCATCCGAATGGTCCTCGCTGAGGTCTCTCGGTATCCTTGGTATAGGGAATTTGAGGATTTCCTGAGGGAAGGGCTTGAATTCGTCAGGGGGGTTCAACTTCGGTCCGTGATGACAGGAGAGTTCACCATGGACATTGAATTAGCCGGCGATATCCAATCCTTTCTCGATGCTTTGACGACAAAGGAGTTTGAGGAATTCTTCCTGGAGATCCATCAAACCCTTGAGGATCAGGTTATGGTTCGTTTTATGCCAAAGGAAGCATCAGGGTCTTAAAGGTCCCTGCCCTTTCTTTATTTATATTGACGTCATTGAAATGAGTTGAAATGAGACGCCAAAGAAAAAAATTCAGATGCAAGGCGCGAAAGTCCTGAGGAATGGGGCGTACATAGAAATACGCTGCAGTGACGAAGGATGAAGCGCAACGCAGCCCTTCGGCTTTGCTCAGGGCCGTGAGCATGTCGAACGGCAGATGAACTTTTTACTAAGCCGTAAAGATTAATGCGAGAAAAGGAGTGCCCCATGAGAAAGCATCCCGTATTGTTAGGTCTCATTATCATCGGAGTTATTTTAGGCGTCTTCCTCATATCGCTCTTTTTCTTAGGTCGGTTTGGAGAGGAAAGGGTCTTCGTCCTTGGGGAAAAGATCGCCGTGGTGGATATTAAGGGGGTGATCACCAGTTCCAGGGGCATCGTTGAGCAGATCGAAAAATTGAAGGAGGACAGCGATGTTAAGGCCATCATTTTGAGGATCAATTCCCCGGGAGGCGGCGTCGGGCCTTCACAGGAGATTTATCGGGAAGTCTTGAGAGCCAAGGAGAAGAAGAAAATCATCGCCTCGATGGAATCCGTGGCCGCATCGGGTGGGTATTATGTTGCCTGTGCTTCGGACATCATCGTGGCCAATCCGGGAACCATTACGGGGAGCATCGGTGTGGTGATGGAATTCTCAAATGTAGAGGATTTATTGAAAAAAATAGGATTACGGAGCTACGTGATCAAAAGCGGTAAACATAAGGATATCGGGTCCCCGTTAAGAGAAATGACCTCTGAGGAGAAGGCAATCCTTCAGAGCGTTATCGATAGTGTCCACAGTCAGTTCGTTCGGGCGGTCGCGGAGGGCAGGAATATGGAGGAAAGGAAGGTAAGGCGGATCGCCGATGGCCGCATTTTTTCAGGGGAACAGGCCAAGGAATTGGGGTTGGTTGACCGGCTTGGAAGCCTTCAAGACGCCATCGAAATAGCGGCCGAAATGATCGGGATTGAAGGGAAACCCGTGGTGGTTTACCCGAAGAAGAAATTATCCCTCTACGAATTGCTCTTCAAGAAATCCCTTCGCCTCATTATGGATGAGGTTTGGCAGAGGGAGTACCGGCTCAGCTACTTGATGTATTCCTCGTGAACCTTCTTTATGTCCTCCCAGACTTCCCTTTTCTTGTGGGGATTCCTCAAAAGAAAGGCCGGATGATAGGTGGGCATCACCTTGATTCCGCGGCACAAAAAAAACCGTCCTCTCAAGTTGGAAATCTTTTCATCACTCTTGAGCAACGTTTGGGCCGCAAAGGTCCCCAGGGCGCAGATGATTTTTGGCTGAATGATCTCTAGCTGTTTATAGAGAAAAGGCTCACAGGTAGCGATCTCGTCCTGTTGAGGATTTCGATTATGGGGAGGCCGACATTTAATAATATTGGTGATATAGACCTCTTCCCTCCTGAGGCCGATCGCATTGATGATTCGAGTTAAGAGTTGCCCGGCCTTACCGACGAAAGGCCTTCCCTGTCGGTCTTCATCCTCTCCTGGACCTTCCCCGATGAATACCAATTGGGCCTTCTCGCTCCCGTCACCGAAGACGATATGTCGGCGCGTTAGATGAAGTTTACACCGTTTGCACTCCCCCAGCTCCCTCCTCACCTCGGTTAAGGTGGGCTGAGGATGAGGGATTTTTCTCGCGGATCCGGGGAGGAATTCCGCGCCCAGACTTCCTTGATAGGCTACGTAATGCCTTAAATCTCCTATGAGTTCGATGAATTGTCTCTTTACGAGGGGTTTTTCTACCTTATCCATGGGATTAATCGTAGAGTCGGTTTGGCTCCATACGATAATACGTCTTCGGTTCCCTCCTGTCAACTTGCCTGTTCGGGATTGTGGTGAAAAAGGTCTCCCATTATCCCGGAGGATGGTTAATGTTGTAAGCTATCGGCTGGTCAAGGTTTCAAGCTTTTCCAAGGGGAATTTCTGTGACATGTTGATCAAATAGGGACTCAGGGGCTTTGCCCCGGCTGGAACATCCCAACTGGAATACCAGCTGGAATAGTGGAATAATGGAATACTGGAATGATGGGTTGATGGAAAAGACTATATGGAATAATGGAATGGTGGGTATCAAAACTGGTGGGTTATAAACCCAATAAACTCAATAAACCCGAGCAACCCAAGCAAACCATCCAAACGGTCTGAACGATCTAAACCGAATAAACGGAATAAACCAAATAAACCAGATAAACCGAAACAATTCCTCATAGGGACAACGGAGTTCCCCTGAAAACCAGGAAACTCCAGGTCGAATGTCATTGAAAAACCTATCCTAATATCTTATATTGTTATGAGTTTATCTTTTCTCATGAAGGCACTGGAGCAATTGACGGGGTATTGAATATGAAATGTCGCAACTGTGGAGCGATCAATAGGAAGGATTCAAAATTTTGCAAAAAGTGTGGTTCCAGCCAAAACATGAACCTCGCCTGTCCCCGTTGCCATTGCGATAACCTTCCGGATGCGTACTACTGCACCCAGTGTGGAACGAGGCTGTCTATTCAAAGAAAGCCCAAGGGGACCCAAAAGTGCTGCCAGAGTTGCGGCTATTTTAACGATGTTGATGCCGCTTACTGCTATTATTGCAATCAGAAGATACTGGAGGATTACCCGGAATAGCCCTTTTAGCGCCGTCGGGAATGGCTATAGTGGGGTAGAGGTTTTTGCAAGGACAAATAGAGGGAAAAGGGGTGATAAGGAGATGAAGTGGAAATGGATGTATCCGCTAGTTCTTCTGTTCTATCTATGGGGATGTGCGGCAAGCCGTACCTTTTGGATGGATATCCGATACCTGCCAGGACCCTCGGCTGAGCAGGCGGAGCGGAAACAGGTCGTTGCAGTCAATGACTTCAAGGACCTCAGGGAAGATAGTTCCACACTTGGGGCTTGGACTCGGCCCAAGGGTCGACTGGATACTTTTATGACCTCCAAACCTGTGGATCAGGCGGTCACCAAGGCTATATCGGACTATTTCATTTCCCGGAAGTATCGAGTTATTAATTATACGGGCTGGGATTTGAGTCCCGAGAGTCTTTCCGGTATTCCGGCCGATTTAGTGGTTGGGGGGGATATTATTCATCTGAAAAGTGAAGCCTGGACCACCGTACGAACGAGGGTGAAAGTCCACGTCCAGCTTCAGATTCACGTGGGCAAAGTAAGGGAGAGGAAGGTATTGAGCCAAAAAATGGAGATCTCGAAGGAGATAGTAGGGGTTACATCGAGGCCGGAAAACATCGAGGAAGCGCTCAATAAGGAACTTTCGGAGGCCATTGACAGGATCTTCCAAGGCATACTGTGACCTCCCCGACTTTCCAAGGATTAGGGTAATCATATGGAGCGGAAGCATTTTGCCTCGATGTTCATCATCGGTCTCGTTGTCCTATCCTTCTACCTCTTCTACGTGGTTTTCTCTCCTTTTTTGGTTCCCATTGTCTGGGCCATCATCCTAGCCATTGTATTCTACCCCGGTTACCAAAGGTTGAACCATCGGTTGAAGGGGAGGAGATCCCTCTGTGCCCTATTGATGACGGCCCTTGTTGTGTTACTTATCGTACTTCCATCCACCTATATCCTTTCAATGTTGGCCAACGAGGCAATAAACGTCTACGTCTTTTTCGAAAGGGGATTGGAAACGGGCCGATTTCAATCGATTTTGGAGGTGAAGGATCACCCCATTATCCAGGGGTGGTGGAATCAGCTCAACCAGTATGTTGACCTCTCCGAAATCGATCTCAATTCCCTTCTGCTTGAAAACTTGAGAAAGGTGAGCACCTTCGCCATCAACCAGACCTCGAGGGTCATAAAGGGATTCTCTTTTATTATCATCAATTTCTGCCTGGTCGTCATTTCGTTATACTATGTCTTCAAGGATGGTGATCAATTACTCAGGAAGATCCGCGAGGCGATCCCTTTGGTTCCTGAAGATAGGGGTTTGCTTTTCTCTCGTTTGGAGGAGATGGTCTACGCAACCCTATACGGGGGGATATTTGTTGCCCTTCTTCAAGGTTTTTTGGGAGGATTGGCCTTCTGGTTTTTGGGGCTCTCGTCTCCGATTTTTTGGGGTACGGTTATGGCCTTTCTCTCCTTTTTGCCTATCATTGGTCCCGTTTTCGTGTGGGGGCCAGTCGTCACCTACTTCTTCTTACAGGGGTCGATTTTAAAGGGGATTGTGCTTCTGGTCTGGGGAGGAGCCGTGGTGGGCCTTTCGGACAATTTTTTGCGCCCGATCCTCATCAGCAAGAGAACAAAGCTTCATACCATTCTGTTGTTCTTCGGGGTACTGGGTGGAATAAAGGGCTTCGGATTGCTGGGATTGGTTGTAGGTCCACTAGTGGTGACCATCTGTATAACTATCCTGGATATCTATTCGGAAAAGGCAGCTCAAACTGCCCCATCGGAGATTTGAAGGATACGGAGGCAAGGAATGAGGAAAGCACTGGTCCTTTTTCTGGTTCCCGTAATTCTCATTGGATGTGCAAAATTGACCAAGGATGTGAAAGCGCCCGAGAAGCCCTTGATACTACTGAAGGGAAGAGATATTCCCTCCTTCGATAATGATTTAAACAGGGAATCATTGAGGGTTGCCATCAGTCGGAGCATTGAATTTTTCCGGAGGCTGCCGGCGGATCGCCTCTTCGAGTACGGAGAAGATCAATATTCAACCTCCCACATCATCAAGTCAATGGAGACTTTTTTGTATCTCCTGGATGAGGCTGAGGATATGGAGGAGCTAACCGATATGGTCCGGCAGCGGTTTAACGTTTACCAATCCGTTGGATCGGATGGGCGGGGAACGGTTCTCTACACCGGGTATTACGAGCCCATCCTTAAAGGGAGTTTGACTCCCAATGGGACGTATAGGTGGCCCCTGTATAAGAGGCCGAACGATTTGATTGAGATCGACCTGGAGCTCTTCAGCGGCAGGTTCAAAGGGGAGAAGATCAGAGCCCGTTACGATGGGAGCCGGATTGTGCCCTATTACACCAGGGAAGAGATCGATAACCATGGAATGCTATCGGGAAGGCAATTGGAGATCGCCTGGTTGGAGGATCCCATTGATGTCTTCTTCCTTCAGATCCAAGGATCAGGGCAGGTCCTTCTGGAGGATGAACCCACCCTGAGGGTAAACTACTCGGCATGGAATGGAAGGCCCTATCGAAGTATTGGGGCCCTATTGATCAATAGGGGGATCATAAAGAGGGAGGAGATGAGCATTACCCGGTTGAGGGAATATTTACGGGATAACCCCAGCCAGAGGGAGGAGATCCTAAATTATAATGAAAGCTACATCTTCTTCAGGGTGGTGGAACAGGGGCCACTGGGCAACATTGAGGTTCCACTCACCCCTGGTCTTTCCATTGCCACGGATTCCAGATTGTTCCCCAAGGGTGGCCTGGTCTACATCTGTGCCGAAAAGCCCATCATCGACGATTCGGGTACCGTCATAGGGTGGATTCCCTTCTCGAGGTTCGCCCTCAACCAGGATACAGGGGGTGTCATCAAGGGGCCGGGGCGGGTAGACCTTTTTTGGGGAAGCGGAGAGGAGGCGGGGATTCCGGCAGGACATATGAAAAACGAGGGGAAGCTCTATTTCCTCGTCGAGAAATAATCTCCTGGTTTGCTTGCCATCAATTTCGGGGATCTGTGATTCTTGATCAACCCATGTCATATTGGCATACCCGCAATATCCAAAGAAATTAAAAGGGACATATTCAATTAGAAAATAAGCCCGGAACATGCCTTTTTAGTCTCACCTTAACTTCCAATATCTTCTGGCACTTTTACCATTCCACCCAGGTAGCCCATCCTCCTTCTTCAAATTCATGTTTCAGCCCATTTATTATTCGGGGAATCGTTGGGGAGAAACGTGCTTGAACGTATTTTTGCTGGATTCATCTCGATTGGCATATGAATTGCTTATTAATTCATGACAGGCCTTCCAAGATGGCGTGCTAGCCGTGCATTTCCCTTTAGTGGAATTAAGCTTCGGAAAGAGCATACGCCACTGTGATTATTTTTCATACGAGTTGATAAATTTTGTCATCGGTTTACAGGTAGCGGGCGGGATCATATGCAACCAGGTTCTGAGGAGGAGGTCGATGAGGTTCAATATCGGGGATAAGGTTCGCCATCGGGGTCTCAGGTGGCTTTGGGGAACAGTAGAGGAGATCTACGAGGCCTCAAGAGCCCATTCCGATGATGGCCGCTACTATCACTATAAGGTATCCCTCGGGAAAGGTAACTACTATATCGATCGAGGAAGTGAATGGGAATCTATTCCAGGAGGAAAGGAGAATTCGGAAGCCACTTCCGATCGTGGGGTCAATTTCGAGGATTCCGTACCGCCTGACTCGGACTAACCCCTTCGAGTTTATCCCTCGGCCAGTTTAAAGGGGGTTTTGCTATAACCTCATTTTCGTGTCCACCATTTCCCCAAGTTTTGCCTTAACAAATTACCCCATTCAGCCTAGTTTGGGTACTGCCGTTATGCGGTGCTGCGATAAATAAAGGTGTTGCAGTGTTGCTGTGCTGCAGTGTTGCGGTCAAAGAATAGTGCTTTGGTGTTGCAGTCCTGCAGTGGTGCAGTTGAGAGGGGGAAAAAGTCTGGGGTGAGAGGCTAGGAGTGAAGAGGAAAGAGGAAGGAGGAAGGAGGAAGGAGGGGGTAGGCAGGGTAAGGGAAAAGTGTGTTTTGGATTTCTCCTCCTAAATGACCCTTGTCCCTCAGATTACGCTCAAGAACAACGGGTCCGCCTCCAAAAAATCAGGAAACTCCAGTGGATTTTTTGTTGACTTAAGGGGAAAGATTTTATAATATACTAGTCATTGAAGTAAGGGGACTGGGATCGAAATTTTTTTATCAATTTTCCACTTTTTTGACTTGATCTTCTCGGTAAATGCTTATATGATTACGGTAACACTGGAGAGGGGGATAGAATCCCAGAGAAAGGAGGGGTGAATGGTTATGACGCGAAATTTTCCCTTTGCGAGGGTATTCGCAACCGTGGCTGTTGCAGCATTTGTGGCTATCTTCGCCTTCGGCTGCGCCACAACTGAGCAAGTTAAAAAAGCTCAGTCAACTGCTGACGAAGCCTTGAAGGTGGCGCAAGAAGCAATGAGTAAGGCGGATTCGGCAGTGATTAAAGCCGGAGAATGTGAGGAGGCTGCAAAACGAGCTGATGCCGCTGCCGAAAAAGCTAGTGCTGAAGCCGATCGTTCAGAGGCTGCAGCTACACGGGCAGTCGCAGCAGCCGATCGTGCGGAAGCGGCGGCCGATCGTGCGGAGGCAGCTGCGAGGAAGGCTGCGGCGGCCTTTAAAAAGCGCATGATGAAATAGTGGTGTCGTGGACCTTAAGGGTTCATCGAGGTTTAGGGTTTGCCGATAAACTCCCTTCCCATGAGAAGGATGGGTTTATCGGCAAACTCATTTTTCCCTCTTACCTTCGTAATATCAATGGGAATCCCCGTGCGCTCCACTAGGGCGATGGTGAATTTCTTAAGATTTACCCGTTTTTCCAGTCCTTCCTCTTTTAATTGAGCGAAGCCGTAGCGGATGAGGTTGGGGATTTGATGATAGATGTCCTCTTGGACCTCGACGGAGATCCTGTTGTGTCTAAATCCGAATTTGACGGGTTCATAGATGATCTCCACCGGCATGCCAATTCTGGCGAAAGGATAGAGATTCTCGATATCCTCCGGATAGAGCCTAATGCATCCATGGCTCACCAAGCGGCCGACTCCCCAGGGGAAATCGGTACCGTGGATTCCGTAGCCATTGAGGGAGAGGGAAATCCAATGGGTCCCGAGGGGATTTTCCGGCCCAGGGGGGATAGATACTCTTCCATGCTTCCTCCGGAGACTGGATGGAATGTGCCACGTGGGGTTCTCTAATTTACCGGAGACGTGAAAGGTCCCAAAGGGGGTTCGTCCATTCAATACCCCGATTCCTATGGGATAAGTCTTGACCATTTGTATGGATTTGATGAAGAGATAGAGCCTCATCTCCGGGACATTAATTACAATACCTTCGTGCCGGGTTTGGGGGAGTACCCACGTGGCGGGAATTTTGAGCTTTAACCCCTCAGGAGGAATCCATGAATCCAGTTCCCGATAAAGGGACTTCAGTTCCCAGAAGCCGAGACCGAATTTCCTCGCTATGTCGAGTAATGTCTCATTGGGCTGGATGGTATGGTTTCGTTCGCTTCCTACTACTGTCAAAGCTCGTGAATTGGTATCGTCTTTCCCCTTAGGTATGAAATAAGAAAAGGCCCCCGAGGCCGATAATGAGGGTGGTAAGCCAAGGGAGGAGACGAATAAGAAAATGATTGCAAACAGAGATTTTCTTGCCTTCATTTCAACGATACATCATATATTATCACGGAAATTCCTAAGCTTCCAGAGAAATTTGTTCGGAAGGTTCCCGAATTTTATGGTTTAGGTTATTGTTGATGTGAAAGGGGACGAGGCATGAAAGGGAGGGGAACAATCCATTACGGATGGATCGTCATCACGATGGGGCTGCTCACAACTATCGGTGCCCACGGTTTCGGACGATTCGCATATTCCATGATCAATCCTAGCATGATCGATGGTTTGGGTTTATCCTACACGCAGGTCGGATACCTTGCGGTGGGCAACTTCGGCGGCTACCTGCTTCTCGCCATTGTCGGTGGTTTCTTGGCGGCCCGATTAGGGCCAAGAATCGTCATCAGCCTCTCTCTTGCTCTGATGGGCATCACCATGATCTTGACAGGCTTGGCCAAGACGTACGGTTTTGCTCTTGCCATGCGGGCACTGACAGGTCTCGGCAATGGGGGAGCGTTTGTCCCCGCCATGGCGCTCGGGTCTATCTGGTTTTCAGCCCGGAAGAGAGGATTTGCCACGGGCATCGTGACAGCGGGTATCGGCATAGGATTCGCCCTTTCGGGCGTGATCGTTCCCCCTATCCTATCCGCTTATGGGGCAGAAGGCTGGAGAGCCTGCTGGTACTACCTTGGGGTCATGGTTCTCGTTCTGGCAGTAATCACGTACGGTTTTCTCAGAAATAGGCCGGAGGACCTGGGGCTGAAAGAGTTAGGTTCAGACGCGTCGGAGGACAAGTCGGAAGGGCAAAAGGCCAAGGGACTTGAATGGGGAAAGGTCTACAAAATCGGATCGGTGTGGCACCTCGGGGTCGTCTATTTCATGTACGGATTTTCCTATATCATCTACATCAACTTTTTTGTCACTTTTCTCGTAAAAGAGATGGGATGGACAAATAATGAGGCAGGTAGGCTTTTCACCTTTCTCGGCTTCCTGAGCATTTTCTGCGGCCTCCTCTGGGGAGGAATTTCTGATGTTATTGGGAGAAAGGGCGGGGCAGCCCTGGCTTATGTGGCTCTGGCTATATCCTATGGAATTTTTGCCTTGTTCCGTTCACCGGGGGCTTTCTATGTCTCCGCCTTTTTTTTCGGCATCACGGCATGGGCCATACCCACCATTATGGCCGCAGCAGCAGGAGACTATGTGGGGTCGAGGTTGGCGCCAGCGGGACTGGGTTTTATTACCCTATTTTTCGGGATTGGGCAGTTCATCGGCCCATACGTTGGAGGCCTTTTCGCCGATATGACCGGTTCCTTTAGCCTTTCCTTTGCCGTGGCTGCCGGTGTTTCTATGGTCGGGACAGTGGGATCCATTACATTGAGAAAACCCCGGGCGGAGGCCTGAAATCATAAAAAAAGTTTGACAAAAAAGGCTCAAATCAATAATGTTGATGAGGAAGAATCTGGAGAAGGTGTTATCTGCCAGGAGGGGCGGTTATGAGCGAGAATCAAGTCGACAGGAGAAGGGGTGGGCGGAGGCAATCCGATATCTTCATCAGGAACCTATCGGATGAGCTGGATATTATCATCGATATCCTTGATGGTAAACTCGACGCTACCGCAAGGGAAATCCTGGAGGTGAGAAAACTTCAATTTCAATTGGGTCGGAGAAGAGATGATCGGGAAACCGAAGCAGAGATCATGAGGAAACTGGAGAAGATATCCAAAGCCCTCTTGGATTTGGGCCAATCACGAAGGTGAACTCTCAAGGTCCACGAATCCAATTCACCAATATTTTCGCTTGAGAGGTGTAAGAGGTGACTTTGACTATTATCATATTATGGCATAAATACTTGCGAGTAGAAATGGATACAGGCAAATTCCAAATACTAATTTCTAAATTCTAAACAATATCAAATGACCAAAATCCAAAAGAACTAGACGATTTTGAATTTGAAATTTGGAAATTAGAATTTGTTTAGGATTTAGTGCTTCGTCCCGCGACGAGCCCCTCGGCCTGAATGACTCGACATGAGCTCGTCGACATGTCTCGGGTCGAAGGCTCGGCCGAGTCGATTTAGGATTTAATCCTAGTTTGAATTATGCGCAACAATTTAAGACGCTACATATAGCTGATGGGATCACGGAAGGGCTGGAGCTGAGCAATCTATGGAAAAAGGGATAACCTTGAAGATATCCAGTTCGAGAAGGTGCTGGGGAAAGGGGAGAGGGGTTCGGGATACGTTCATTGACCTTATGTCCGTTGTCTCAAGAAGGGGAGTAATATGGAATTGGGTAAGATTAGGCAGACAGTGAGATCCAGATTCGGATTTGCCGTGGCCATCGCCGTCATCTCTTTTATCGCCATCTTCGGTTTTGGATTTATGGCTTTCATGGCAGAAAGGGATATCATGATCAAGAATACTACCATTCGGGGATATAGTATAGCCAAAATTTTGTCCATCCTGAACGAAGATGCCGCCATCAATCGAGATCCGAAATTATTGGAGAGGTATACAGGGGAGATTGGAAATGAAAGGGATATTGTCTTGATCGAGATCACCAGGGGGGATAAGCTCATCGCCAGATATCGAGACAATAGGAGGATTTCCGAAAGGAACATTCGGATAGTTTCCCACCCATTAGTTTTCCATGAGGAGAACGTAGGGGTTACCTTGGTCGGTTTCTCCATTGAGCAGGCCAACGACAATATGTATGAGATCAAGAAAATCACCATAATTGTGGGGATACTATCCCTCTCTTTCTTTATCAGTTACTTCATCTTACTGTTATGAGGCATTGGGGGGGGGAAATGGGGGAAACAGATGGATAAGCTAACAGAGGTTCAACTGAAATTGCGAGAGGTGGGATGTCCTCTGTGTTATAACACTCGGCTGGACCTCGTCCTGAGGTGCGATTTAGGTCAGGATGAATGTATTTATACGGCTAAATGCCTGCATTGTGGAAACATCTTTGAGGTGAATACGAGAAGTAAAACCGTGGAGGAATTGGAGCCTGCATTGGAGGATAAGTTAAAGACGAAGGGTTGCCCCAAATGCGAGGGGCATGACCTTCAGGTGGACTTTCGTTGTGATTTGGCCTCTCAGGATTGTTTTCACGCCCTGACCTGTCAAACCTGTGGTCATGTGTTCATGGGAGAAAGATAGGTTGGTAAGCGATGAGCTTTACTAAATCTTGAGGGGATCAAAGGGAGATGTTCGAGGCTGTTGTCATTTCACTCAAATCATACGGGGTACCAATATCCCCTCAGTTTATGGATGAAAGGGCGGATGGTCATTTTTTCCGTTTGTTTATTTTCTTTCATATCAATAAACCAAAATTTATTGACATCGAAAAGGAAGAGCGTTGAATGTGGGACCTCGTTTGGTCGCAAGAGGAAAATTTCCCCATAATCCGGATGGCTAATCGTTGGCCCCGTTACCTTTTTCACGTTTTCCTGATACCGCTTATGCGTCGTGTTGTTACTGCCGAGGTATGGCTGTTTTGAGACATACCGTTGATCCATTGTTTCTTCTCTCTTAAGCATGGTTTTCACCCCTTTTGGAAATTCCACGTTCGCCGTGAAGCGTTGAATGGTTAACGTCCCCTTTTCGAGATTGGTTGTCGTAGCCCTACAAATAGCAAAACGCATGCCACCAACCGAAGGGCCAATATTATGGGAATTCATGCTAATCAAGGGATAAAATGGTGCGCTGAACGGCCAAAAAAGAGAAAAATCCGCAAAAAGTGACATTTTTTGTCAAACATTACCAATACGTGAATGGATTTTTCCTTAAAGCAATACGCTCAGTTGACCCCAGGGCAAAACTTTGCAATAATTATCAGAACGAGCGCTTTGTGAGTGTTAGGGAGAGGAGAATTGGGGCGTTATGTTCTTCCCCTTCTCTTTTTGCTGGGTTTCTTCGGATGTGTCGGTGTTTTTCCCAAGGAAACCATGAGAGAGTTCGACGTCGATGTTTCCTTACCACAACTGGTGCTGCATCCTGAAAGGTATAAGGGAAGGAGAATTTTACTGGGAGGAGTAATCCTGACAGCGAGACATTTGAAAGGGGAGACCGTTATCAAGATTTTGCAAAAGCCCCTCAATTGGCGGAACGCACCCAAGGATGTCGATCAGTCGGAAGGGCGATTTTTGGTTGTATCGGCTGGATCTACTAAGGTAATACCAAGATAGTTTACTTCATTCTTAATATCTAATCTTTCACTGAATGTAAGCCATAAAAAGTTTTCATCGGCATCGTAAACACTACCTTCCGGATCAATCACTAATGGTTTTGAATCTTGTATAAAAGGAGCAGGTATTTCTGAGGCTGCAATATTACCATTCTCTAACTCGTCATAGACTGTAAAATCCTGAACAAATATTTGTAAATTGGTGGTGTCCATTACCGCTTCGAT
>JAUWDQ010000145.1 GCA_030608745.1 Pseudomonadota bacterium
CATCCCCTGCCCTGTTAAAAATTGAAGGCAGCCATATCAATTAGATATGGGATATAGAAGCTGCTTGAAAACAGTAACATCAAACAAAGAAAATATTTAACAGGGTAAATCACTGCAGCGTACTGTAAGTACGCCTCATTCCTCAGGATTTGCGCGCCTCGAATTTGGAGCTTTTTACTTTGCCATCGAATTTTGACTTTTTACGAGATCATCAACCTTGTCCTCCAGCCAATTAAACCAAGATGGCAGCCCATCCCCTGTCTTGCAGGAGATCTCGATAATCTCGAGGTGGGGGTTGATTCTCAGGGATTCCTTCCGTATTTTTTCAACATTGAAGCTCACGTGGGGAAGAAGATCCATTTTGTTGATGAGCAGGAGCCGGGACTCGTGAAAGATGAGGGGATATTTGAGGGGCTTATCGTCCCCTTCGGGCACGCTAAGGAGCATGACCTTGCAATCTTCTCCTATATCGAATTCAACCGGACACACCAGGTTTCCCACGTTTTCCACTATGAGAATGTCCAAACTGCGAAGGTCAAGTTTGCCAATGGCCTCCCGAATCATGTTTCCATCGAGGTGACAGGCTCCTCCGGTGTTGATTTGCACTACAGGCACCCCTGGTGCCGCAATCCTTTCTGCATCGAGGGTTGATTGAATATCTCCTTCGATGACGCCAAAACGGTACCCGTCCTTTAAGCCTTCAATTGTCCTCTCCAGGAGCGAGGTTTTGCCCGCTCCTGGCCCGCTCACCAAGTTGATAACGAAGACGTTCATTTCTTCGAATAGGCGCCTGTTCTCCTCGGCGATCCGCTCGTTGGCCTCAAGCACCTTTTTCACAACGGGAATCTTCATGGATCATTCCTTTTCTTGAAGGAGAGCATAGGATCAGTCGCCTTCTATGGCAACGATATCCAACTCCTTGCCCGAGGTGATCTCTACCCGAGGTCCTCGGCAGAGAGGGCAATCATCCATCCAGTTCTTCAAGGTGAACTGCTGGCCACACTCCATACATCGGGCCCTTATTGGAACCTCTTCTACTTCCAGTCGTGTTCCTTCCAGCCGCGATCCAGAAGTCAATACATGAAAGCTAAAGCTTAAAGACTCTATTGCCACGCTTCTCAGGACCCCGACCCTCAGGCTAACACTTTCGATTTTCGAAAGGTTGTGGATCTTCATCTGACCATGGAGAATATCGACGATATTTTGGGCAATTGATAGCTCGTGCATCTTTCCTCACAGATTGCGTCCGGCCACGGGTTCGATAGCTTGGCCCGGATCCCACCCTCAACACGGCCTTTATAAGACCATCTGAGCGGTCCTAGGTTTGCGATACCTCGCCCGCACCCTCTTTTGAGAGGTGAGCGAGAGTCCCTGCCACTTCTTCTTTTACCAGTTGGATCACCTTTGGGATCTTTGCCTCGATCTCCGGAGAGAGATCCATCCCCATCTCCAGACACTCGGGCTCCACGCCGATAACAGTGGTCGGTGGGGTAGACCCGATGAGTCCCGAAAGGTTGATTACCTCCAGGATGGAGATCTGATGAACCGAAGTCTTAAAGATATCGGGGAAAGGAGGACAGTCCGCGACTTCAAACCGGTAAATGGATCCAGGCGGTCCCCCACCCTTGACAGCATCAACCAGAATCACCCGGTCGGCCTCTAAGAGAACGTGCATCAGGCCAAACCCGTCTGTCCCTCCTTCCACGATTTGGACTTCAGGGGGGAGGTCCATTTCCATCATTTTCTGGGCCACGTGGACACCTACCCCTTCATCACTGAGGAGGAGGTTCCCCACTCCCAGGATCAGAATTCGTTTATTTTGACTTTTCGTAGACCTCCCCCTTTCTTCCAGCGACATCACTCGACCATGAACTTTCGGATCTCATTGGTCTTCGGATCGATCAGGTGAATGGCACAGGCCAAGCACGGGTCAAAGGAACGGATTACTCGGACCACGTTGATGGGGTTTTCGGGGTCCGGCACCGGAACACCGATGAGAGACTCCTCATACTGCCCTCGGACACCCCGTTCATCCCTAGGGGAGGCGTTCCACGTCGAGGGCACAACTGCCTGATAGTTGGCAATCTTGTGATCTTTGATCCGTATCCAGTGCCCTAGCGCGCCTCTGGGTGGTTCGAAGAATCCGGCCCCTTCCCCCTGGGCCGGTGGCTCCCAGTGGGCGGTGTCGTGGATCTTGAATCCCGGCTTGGTTATGGCCGCCGTTAGCTCGTCGCACCAGTGGTACATGGCATCTATGATCTTCTTCGTCTCAATCGCCCTGGCCGCGTGTCGGGCTACGGCCCCGGGTTTTACCCCCTGATCTCTGATCAGTCCCAGGACTGTCGGATCCTGGTCCACGAGAGCCCTGGCCAGGGGGCCGACCTCCATAGGGATTTTTTCATACCTGGGGGCCTTCACAAAGGAATAGGCATCCGATCGCTCGAGGTTGAAGACCTGGGCTCCTTCATAGGGGTGCTTGGGTGTATCTTCTTTATACCAGCTGTAGCGGACGGATTCGGTTATTTTCTCGGGTTTGAAAGGTTCAACCCTTTTTCCCTTGGTCCCGTTGAGGCCGACTATGACCCCTGGCTTGAAGAGGAGCTTCTTGCCGGCCTTATCCATCTCAAAGCTTCCGTAGGAGAGGTAGTTCCGATGGCCCCCGCCGATGCCCGCCTTTGCCAGGGGGAGCAACGGACCAGTCCCGAAAGCCACGACATCCGAAATATAGACCTCGTTGACAAAAGCCGCTAGTTCATCCAACATGGAGCGGAATCGAGCGACCTGGTTGATGTCAGGATACTGGGTAAATCCCCCAACCACGATGCTCTGGTAATGGGGGGCCCTGCCTCCGAAGATAACCCCCATGTTCTTGGCCTTGACCTGCATCTTCAGCGCGTCCAGGTAATGTTTCACCGCGGAAATGACCACATCTGGATCCTTGACACTGAACTCATCGGGCTTGTAACGAGGGGTCAGGGGAAACGTGTCTCCCCGCTGAACCAAGCCGACTATCTTCTCCTTGACCTTAATTAATTCCGGGTCCTTGCCCGTATAGTTGGCGATGGCCATGATATCGATGTAGTCCAAGGCGCTCAGGTGGTAGAAATGAACAAGGTGGTCGTAAATATACTCGGCACCCATGACCAGATTTCTGAGAAGGGTTCCCCCCCAGGGAACCTGGGCACCAAAGGCCGCATCAAGGGCACGGACCGAAGCCATCTGGTGAACGCTGAAGCAGACCCCGCAGAAACGGCTTGTGACATAACTGGCATCCCGCGGGTCTTTCCCCAGCAGAAGGGCTTCAAATCCGCGGGCCATGGTACCGCTGCTCCAGGCGTCTTTAACCTTGCCGTTTTCGACCTCTACCTCGATCTTGAGGTGCCCCTCTATTCTCGTTATTGGGTCAATGGTGATTCGCTTTCCCAAGGATCAGCCCTCCTCTCTTACGTGTTCTCTTTCCTGGGGATCAAACCAGCGGCCTTTTTGGCCAGAATCCTGTCCGTGACAGGCCCCATGGCATAAAGTGGACTATATTCATCATAGAATCCGGGCTCGGAGCATCCCTGACACGGGGCCCCGGCATCGATGCAGAAGTTGATCCCGTTGTTCCACCGCCTGATCGAACAATCGGCATAAGCCTCTGGGCCCTTGCAGCCCTTCTCCAGGAGACACCAGTCTCTCTGCTTGGGGTCGTTCCAGTCCGTGAGAAACTCCTCCTCATCAAAATGCCCCCGGCGCCGACAGTTATCGTGGACCGACATTCCGAAATACATCAAGGGCCGGCCCAGCTTGTCGAGGCGAGGCGCTTTGTGAGTCACCAGGAAATAGACAATGGTTCCCATCAAATGATCCATGTGGACCGGGCATGTGGGGAGGTTGATGATGGCTTTGCCGGGGAGAACCTTGCTCAGGGGAACCCCCTTGGTAGGCGTTCCCCGCGGGATTCCACCAAAGGCCGAACAGGCTCCCACGCCGATAATGGCCGCCGCATTTTTAGCGGTTTCTATGGCAATCTCCCTGAATGGGCGTCCACCGACCATGCAGAAGCGGTCATCGGCACTAGGAATAGCTCCCTCGACGACGAGCACGTAGCCTCCCTCTTTTATCGTTTCTTCCCGGACCTTTTCAGCCATATGGCCCGAGGCAGCCATAATTGTCTCGTGATACCTGATGGATATCTTGTCCAGAATTAGACTCGCCGGTCCGGGATTCTCCACACTGATGAGGGAGATGGTGCACCCTGCACAATCCTGCCCCTCCAGCCAGATGAGGGGCGGCTTCTTGGCGGCCGACTCCAGGGCCTCGGCAATCATTTCAGCCGTAAAGAGTTCCGAGAGCCCGAGTGCGGCAGCAGCTCCCCCACAAAACTTTAGGAAGTCTCGCCTTGATAGACGCTCAAACGACTTGACCATTGCTTACCTCCTTCCTATTGATGCAGATACTTCACCAATGGCAGAGCCATCTTCTCAGAGAAATAATTCGTAGGCTGAAAAGCTCTGAGGTTGCCATATGTTTCGGTTCCCACCTATATAACAGTATCAAAAGTAATGTCAAGAATTTTATGGGGAAGTTTCGAAGTTGGTACGGAGATGCATCCCAGTTAAAACTGGTCCCGCTCCGCAGAGCGGGTTGAGAACGTTGCCCTAATTTCCGTTATTGGGTTCAGGCCTCAAAACCTAAAGGAGTTGTTTATTTAGAAAGATACTGCCAGCTACTCGATCAGGAAGAAGGCGTAACGGTTCATCTTCTGCGAATACTCTGAAAGAACCTCAATGGGATAACCAACCCGTCTGACAGTAGCGTAAACATCCACGGCCATCCCCTCGGGTGAGGGGCGCGCTAATCTCGGCTCTTTGCACTTCTCCTTTGATCCCACCGGGCACTCACCGCATATGCGGCAGCTGTCCATGAACAGGAGAAAGGCTCTCTCGTAACCGGAAAGGAAGATTTCTCGCTCCAGCTTTGAAAGTTTTCCGTTCACTTTTTTCGTCCACGCGTGGCGGTCTTCGGGCTTGGCCACTTTCTTTTCGAAGTGAAAGATGACCGCATCGCTGTATTCCTGGAAAAATCTCTCGCATTCAGAAACTGAGGGGAGGTTCGGGGGACAGGTGGCTGTTCTGCCGTATCCGCCACAGCCGAACATGCATTTCATTCGAACCCATTGGGAGACGACGATCTTTCCCGGCTCAATCCATTTGTAATCCGTATAACCGTGCTTTTGAAAGAGCGCCTCCAATTCCTTGTGCTTATTCGTCGTTATATCCGACCTGGCTTCCATGTGAACTCTCCTTCTTGCCTTTTCAAGTACATGCCACGCTTTATAATATAGCATTTAGCCTTTGCGAAAACCAAGATCCCCACGAGACTGGTCATCCCGGGGGCAGACCTTCATTTATCACTTAAAGGTTGGCAACATGGTCATGAAGGGTACTATAATTCCACGGCACGGCCGTTGAGAATCAATTACCCAGATAGGTTCTATCATGTCTTGACTTTTTACTTCGTACCTTATTTGACATCATCCTCAAAAATTTGATAATTTCTTAACTACATTATTAAACCCTCATCGACAGCCGAACAGGTCTATTCCTTCCATCTGAGATTTGGGATGGAAGTTAGAGGCGAAAGGAGGAGCTCATGCAATTTGATTATGGAGAGCTTATCCCAATGGGGCAAATAACGCGCCGACATTTTTTGTGGCTCGTGGCAATGACTTCTGGAGGGGTCGTTACTGGTTGTGCTACCAATCCAGTCACTGGTAAGCGGCAATTAATGTTGCTTTCGGAAGACCAAGAGATTGCGGTTGATAAAGAGAATTCGCCGCATCAATTCTCCGCGGACTACGGCGCCCTGCAGGATACAACCCTCAACGATTATATCGACAGAACCGGCAAGAACATTGCCGCCCAAACCCATCGCGCCGATATGCCGTATTCGTTCCGTGGGGTAAATGCGACGTATGTCAATGCTTACGCTTTTCCCGGTGGCAGCATCGCCTGCACACGGGGAATTCTCCTCGCCCTGGATAACGAGGCGGAGCTCGCGGGGCTGCTCGGCCACGAACTCGGCCATGTAAACGCGCGCCATACGGGCGCCCGAATGTCCAAAGGCATGTTGACCCAGGGATTAGTGGCCGTGGCCGGAGTTGCGGTTGCTGCCGGAACCGACAGTGCGGCTCTTGGGGGTTTAACGATGGGCCTGGGCAGCATAGGGGCCGGGGCTCTTCTTGCCAAGTACAGCAGGGACGACGAACGACAGGCTGACGCACTGGGCATGGAATATATGGTCCGAAGCAACTACAACGCCAAGGGGATGGTTGGCTTAATGGACGTGTTGAGAAGCCTCTCGAAGCGCAAGCCGAATACCCTAGAATTGATGTTTGCGACCCATCCCATGAGCGAGGAGCGGTACAAGACGGCCGTAGAAACCGCCGGGACGAAATATGAGTCCGCGAAGGACTTCCCCCTGCATAGGGAGCGCTACATGGATCATACGGCAAAACTCCGGTCAATGAAGGGAGCCATCGAGGAGATGCAGAATGGGGAAAAGGCCATGGCCAAAAAGGATTTTCCCACTGCTGAAGGACATTTCCGAAAGGCGCTCAAGGAAGCCCCGGAGGATTATGCCGGACTGTGCATGATGTCGAAATGTCTCATGGCTCAAAAAAAGCATAAGCAAGCTCGGCGGT
>JAUWDQ010000092.1 GCA_030608745.1 Pseudomonadota bacterium
TCATTGGCGCCCAGTCGAAATTCTGATAGAAACATGATAATATTAAGAAATTCATCAATCCATAGCGTAGCGGATCGATTCGGTGAACATTTGGTTTTTCAACCTTACCTTCGTCCTCTATCTCTTGGGGACCTTTGAGTACCTTTTCTTCATTATTCTCTTGAGGGAATTGCTGGCCAAAATTGCGTTTATTTCCCTGTCTGCAGGTTTTGTCCTTCACAGCATTACCTTCATACTTCGGTATTTCGAAGCTGGGTATATCCCCGTTACCAATCTCCATGAATCCCTCTCTTTTTTTGCATGGGCTATCCTTGGTGTTTATTTGGCTTTCTACTGGAGGTATAGGATTAAGGTCCTGGGGGCTGTTGTTGCTACCCTTGCACTGATTCTGATGATCCCGGCAATGGTATTGCCCAAAGAGATTCTTCCCCTCGCCCCCGTATTGCGGAGTTACTGGCTTCCCATCCACGTCGTATTCGCTTTTCTGGGCAATGCCGTCTTCGCTTTGGCCTTCTGCACCGGGATTATGTATGTCATCCAGGAGCATCAAGTTAAATCCAAACACATTGGGGCCATATCCCGGCGGCTTCCCTCATTAGGAGTGTTGGACGAAATTAACTACAAAGCACTGACCTTTGGATTTCCCCTTCTCACCGTTGGGATCATTACGGGCTCTATCTGGGCTCAATATGCCTGGGGATCTTACTGGAGCTGGGATCCCAAGGAGACTTGGTCTCTGATTACCTGGTGCCTCTATGCGGCCCTCCTGCACCAGAGGTTGACCGTCGGATGGCGGGGTAAAAAGGCGGCCATCATGGCCATAGTCGGCTTTTTCGCCATCCTCTTTACCTTTTTGGGCGTGAATCTCCTCTTGACAGGGCTTCATGCCTATTCGAATTGGTGATTGCCCCATGGTTTTCATTATGACTATTGCGGAATGATCTCTTATTGCTGGTATGTCATGAGATGGACCTCCTCGTTATTGGCATAAATCACAAAACAGCCCCCGTGGAGATAAGGGAAAGAGTGTCCTTTTCAGGGGAAGAACTGGGAAGATCCTTGAGAAAGGTGCTTGAGCACCCCGAATTCACGGAAGACATGATCCTCTCTACTTGTAACCGGGTTGAGATCTACGCCACTACCCGGGATCCCGAAATGGGTATTGTCGCATTGAAGAACTTTCTGGCCGAATACCACGGGGTTTCCCTTGATGAGTTCGAGAAGAGCCTCTATATCCATTCGGGGCGTGGTGCTGTCAGGCATATCTTTCGAGTGGCATCCAGTTTGGATTCCATGGTGGTGGGTGAACCTCAAATCTTGGGCCAAATTAAAGAGGCCCATAGCCTCGCGGTATCCCACAACACCTTGGGGATCATCTTAAATAAGTTGCTGCACAGGGCATTTCACGTGGCCAAGAAGGTAAGGACGGAGACGAAAATCGGCAATAGCGCGGTCTCAATAAGCTATGCTGCGGTTGAATTAGCCAAAAAGATCTTTGGAACCCTGGAGGGCAAGGCCGTCATGCTCCTGGGTGCGGGGGAAATGGCTGAATTGGCCGCGAAACACCTGGTTGCGGTTGGAGCACAGAGGGTGATTGTGGTGAGTCGTACGTACCGGAGGGCGGTGGATCTGGCCATGACGTTCGATGGTGAGGCCATCGAGTTCGATGGGTTTCGCGAGTCATTGAAAGAGATGGACATCGTCATCAGTTCCACAGGGGCTCCCCATTATATCCTTGGCCCCGAAGATGTCGTTGGGGTGATCAAAGCCAGAAAAAACAAGCCGATGTTCTTCATTGACATCGCCGTTCCCAGGGACATTGATCCCGGAGTCAACGAGATCGAAAACGTCTACCTTTACGACATCGATGATCTCCAAGCAGTGGTCGATACAAACAGAGAGCACCGGGAAAGAGAGGCCATGAAGGCGGAGGAAATTGTGGAAGAAGAGGTACTCAAGTTTTATAATTGGTATACATCTCTGGACCTGGTGCCGACCATCATATCCCTTAAGGAGAAATTCGAGGAGATCAGGAAAAGGGAGTTGAGTAAAACCCTTTCATCCTTTGCCCGCATCACCAAAAAAGAGAGGAAATCCCTCGAGGCCCTCACCTCAGCCATCGTAAAAAAGATCCTCCACGATCCCATTACCTTTATGAAAAATCCCAACCTCAACACGGATACGGCCGAATACGTGAATGCGGTGCGAAAGCTCTTCAGGCTCGATGCCGAGGGTGGAGGGCAAGCAAAGAAACAGGGGAGAGATGAGGGAGCTTAGGATCGGTACAAGGGGATCTCCACTGGCCCTGTGGCAGGCCAATTGGGTGAGGGAGCGTTTATTCCAGGGCTATCCTCATCTGAGGGTTTCCCTCATCAAAATAAAAACCAAGGGCGATAAGCTCATCGATGTCAACTTAGCCACGGTCGGAGGAAAAGGCCTTTTCGTCAAAGAGATCGAAGAAGGGCTGCTGGAAGGACGGATCGATCTGGCCGTACACAGCATGAAGGATGTCCCCGTCCAAATGCCCGAGGGGCTCGATATTCGATTCATTACTCGGAGGGAGGATCCCAGAGATGTTCTCATCTCTAGGGATCGCCTCACGCTGGAGGAACTCCCCTCAGGGGCCAAGATCGGTACGAGCAGCCTTAGGAGAAGGGCCCAGCTCTTAGCCTATCGCTCCGATTTGCACATCATTCCCCTTCGGGGGAATGTAGATACCCGGCTAAGGAAACTGCATACCATAGGTTTGGATGCCATCGTTTTGGCCGCCGCCGGGGTAAAAAGGATGAAAATCGGGGGGAGGATTTCCCAGTTCATTTCGCCCGAAGTGTGCATTCCCGCCATTGGACAGGGGGCCTTGGGGATTGAAACCCGAATCGTTGATGATGAGACCAATCAGTACCTGAGTATCATCGATCACGAGCCCACTCATATGTCGATTATGGCTGAAAGGGCCTTTTTGAGGAAGCTTGAGGGAGGTTGTCAAGTTCCCATCGGCGCTTGTGGAAGCATATCGGATCAGGGCAGGTTGACGCTCAAGGGATTCGTGGGGGACCTCGATGGAAGGAAGTTGATCAAGGGCGGGATTGAAGGGGAGATGGGAAAAGCCGAAGAATTGGGGATGGCCTTAGCCGAAAACCTTCTCTCCCAGGGCGCAGATAAGATACTCAAGGAGCTTTACGGAAAGGAAATCGCCCGTCCATCGTAGATGGAAAGGGAGAATGGAAAAACCCCTATTGGGAAAGAGAATAGTCGTCACAAGGGCTCAAGAGCAGGCGGGCGAACTCTCCCAGTTGCTCAAGGGATATGGGGCCCACGTGATCCAATTTCCGACCATTAAGATCATTCCCCCCGAGAGCTGGTACCCCGTAGACAGGGCGATAGCCAACCTTGAAACCTACCATTGGATCATCTTCACCAGCACAAACGGGGTTAAATTTTTCCTAAAGCGGTTGAAATTGAAAAAGAGGCGATTGGCGGAATTCAGTGGTCTTCGATTCTGTGCCATTGGGCCCAGGACGGCTCACGAGATCGAAAAGGCAGGGGCGAAGGTGAATGTGGTTCCGGACCAGTATTGTGCCGAATCCTTGGTTCAAAGATTGGGGATTGAGGGAATGGAAGGAAGGCGAATACTACTGGCCAGGGCAGCGAAGGCCCGAGACCTCGTTCCAAAGGAATTGCGCAAATTGGGTGCAGCGGTAGATGTGGTCGAGGTCTATCAAACGATAATGCCCAATATCAACAAAAGGGAAATTGAGAGAGTATTTCAGGGGGAAAGAATTGATCTCATCACCTTTACCAGCTCCTCAACGGTGAACCACTTTATCCAGATGTGTGAGGAGAAGGGTGGCCTGAGAAATCCGTTGGCTGGAGTGACCGTAGCAGCCATCGGCCCCATTACTGCAAATACCCTCCGAAGACACGGCGTGACCCTCCATATCATCCCCCAATCGTACACTATCCGGGATCTTACCGAGGCCATCGTTGACTATTTCAATGAGGGCTTTGCGGGCAGAACCTGATATCCTTTTCGCTCTTTGTCTCCATTGTGAGGATTTCGAAGATCCCTTTTTCCACATATTTTCATCTCATAATCCTCACGGTATTATCCTCATCGGTTTCGATTCTCCGGTAAATTTATCCTTGGCCCCAGGGAGCCAGGCAAAACAAAGGGGAGGCTATCTCATTAATTTCACTGGACAATATGGCCAAAATAGGCTATAAATAACAACGGAGGGCCGAAATCCCTTCGAAAGGGAGGAACATATGAATTTTCCCCAGCTCCGTTTAAGGAGATTGAGAAAGAACGAACGCATCAGGAGACTCGTGAGAGAGACGGGCTTAAGTGTGGATGATTTCGTCTATCCCCTCTTCGTCTGCCCGGGAAAGGGCGTGAAAACCCCCATATCTTCCATGGTCGGACAATTTCAGCTTTCCATCGATCATATTATCGAGGAGGTCGAGGAGGTGGAGGGCCTGGGGATACCAGGCGTTATCCTGTTCGGGATTCCGGAGAGAAAGGATGAGATGGGTACGGAAGCATATTCAGATGATGGTATTATCCAAAGGGCGGTTAGGGCGATCAAGGAGGAGATCCTCGACTTTTTGGTGATTACAGATGTCTGCCTTTGTGGATATACCAGTCATGGTCATTGCGGAGTGGTGGATGGCGATCAAATCCTGAACGATCCGACTCTGGAATTGTTGGCAAAACAGGCGCTATCTCATGCGCGGGCTGGTGCGGATATGGTGGCTCCTTCCGATATGATGGACGGGAGGGTTGGGGCCATAAGAAAAGCACTGGATGAAAATGGATATAGCGAAACCGCCATTATGGCGTATTCCGCCAAGTTCGCCTCCAGCTTTTACGGCCCCTTCCGAGAAGCGGCGGAGTCCGCACCTCAATTCGGGGATCGAAAATCCTATCAGATGGACTTCGCAAACGCCGATGAAGCCCTCAGAGAAGTTCGTCTGGATATCCACGAAGGGGCTGACATTGTCATGGTTAAGCCTGCCCTTCCCTATCTGGACCTCATCTACCGGGTGAAAGAGGAGTTCAATATCCCAGTGGCAGCCTACAATGTGAGTGGGGAGTATGCCATGATCAAGGCAGCTGCCCAATTGGGATGGATAGATGGGGAAAGGGCGATGATGGAATCCCTTTTGAGCATCAAAAGGGCCGGGGCCGATATCATCGTGACCTATTTCGCCAAAGAGGCTGCTAAACGGATATGAGAAGGCTCGACCGGGAACAAACCCCCGCGCCGCCATTGAGAATGGTAGCCTGGGAGATTACCCGCGGCTGCAATCTCTCCTGTTTACATTGCAGGGCCCTATCGGGTGAAGGTCCCTATCCCGGGGAGCTCACCACGGAAGAATGCCTCCAGCTCGTGGACGACATCGCCACCTTTAGCGACCCCGTCGTCATCCTAACGGGTGGGGAGCCGATGCTGAGGGCGGATGTGTACCAGATAGCCGAATACGGGACAGGTAAGGGATTGCGGATGGTCTTGGCCACCAACGGGACCCTCCTCACCGAAGACATGGCCAGAAGGTTACTAGCGGCGGGCATACGGAGGATTAGCATCAGCTTGGATGGTGCTGACGCGGAAAGCCACGATCAGTTTCGAGGCGTAAACGGCTCTTTCGAAGGCGGGCTGAGGGGGATTCGGTATGCGAAAAAGGTGGGACTGGAGTTTCAAATTAACACCACGGTTACCCAGCACAACCTCCCTCAACTCCCTCAAATCCTGGATTTAGCAGTAGATTTGGGGGCAGTTGCCTACCATCTCTTTTTGTTGGTTCCAACGGGAAGGGGCAAGGAGTTGGCAGGCCAGGCCATTTCTCCCCATGACTACGAGGAAGTATTACAATGGTTCTATGAGCAGAGGGACCACGTTTCCCTCCACTTGAAGGTAACCTGTGCCCCACATTTCTATCGGGTTTTAAGACAGCGGGCTCGGCAGGAGGGGAAGCCCATTACGGAGAAACATTACGGCCTCGATGCCGTCACGCGAGGGTGCATGGGTGGAATTTCCTTCTGTTTTATCTCTAGTACAGGGGTGGTTCAACCCTGCGGTTACCTTGAACTAGATTGTGGAAATGTAAAGGATCATTCCCTTGAATCTATATGGGTGCAGTGCACCTTCTTCAAAGACCTTAGGGATGAGGACAACTACAAGGGGAAATGCGGTTACTGCGAATATCGAAAAGTATGTGGGGGATGCCGAGCAAGGGCATTTGAGATGACGGGGGATTATCTGGCAGAGGAACCGTGTTGCATCTATGAACCGAAGCACAGGGGCTGTTAAATAGTTGGGATGTGTCGGTTAAGGGAGACAGCTCTTTCCCTCTTACTATGGGATGGATGACAAGAAGGTTCTGGTTTAGAGGAGATCCGGTGAATCGGATGTCAATAAGAGTAGGGAGTTTATTGGGGAGAAGAGGGGTTCGGTTCGGCATTCATGTAAAGTTCATATTGACAATCGTCCTACTGATCATACTGACCTCCATCATCATGAGCTGGTTTTTCATCAAACGGGAGGTCGACTTGATTCAGACCCATCTGAAACTCAAGGGCGGCACCCTTGTCCGCAACCTGGCCTATAACAGCCTCTATGCCGTTCTAACCAACAACCAAGGGATGCTTAAAACCCTGGCCAGAGGACCGATAAGTGAAGAGGACGTGGTGTTTTGCTTACTCCAGGATGCCCAAGGAACTGTCCTGGCCAAATCCTCTTCAGCGGCCTATGTGGGAAAGAAAAAGAAAGTTCACCTGTTGACCTTCTCTATTCCCATTCGAACCAAGCCGGGGCGAGGGGAACAGGTTCCACAAACCAACCCACCCGTCTTCTCCCAGGATTTACGGGTAGAATCAGACCAGCTATCTGAGCTTTGGCAGGGGCTTATAATGAAGCCTGTTGCCCAAAATGTGATTGGAGTTGTTCACTTGGGCCTCTCCCTCCACCGGATGGATGCAGCATTGGCCGAGGTCAAGGAAACTGTTGGGGTTCTGATTCTTGTGGTAGTGGGAATTGGAATTGTCGTTACCATATTGCTCGTAGATATCATCGTCAAGCCCATTGGTCAGCTGGTATCGGCGACGCAGAGGATCGCACGGGGGGATTTGAGCCATCCCGTGGCCATCAACACAAATGACGAAATAGGGGATTTGGCCAAGTCCTTCAACCAAATGGTGAAACAGCTGGAGGATTCGAGGGTGGAGTTGGAGGATTACAGTAGGACTTTGGAGAAGAAGGTTGAGGAAAGGACTGCGAAACTGAGACGGAATGTAAGGGCATTGTCCAAAGCCCGAAAAGCCACGCTCAATATCTTGGAGGATATCAATGAGGCCAAGAAGGAGTTGGAGAAGGCCAACAGGGAATTGATGGCAATGGATGAGGTGAAATCTAAGTTTTTGGGTACCGCATCCCATGAGCTTAAAACCCCCTTGACCGCCATCAAGGCCAACGTCGATTTTATCCTCAGCGGAAGGGAAGGACCGATACCGAGGAATTTGCGGCAATACCTATCGACCATTCAGCGAAATACCAATCGAATCCAAGAGATCATGGAAAAAATGCTGGATATGGCAAGAATCAAAGCCGGGAAGATTGGCCTCCTCGTGGAGAAGGTGAATCTCCTGAGGGCCGTCAAAGGATATGTAAAGGAGATCAAGCCCGTCGAAAAGCGCGTCGATATAAAGATTAAAATTCCCAGGGGCATTTACGTTCAAGCGGATAAGGATCGGCTCCACGATATCTATATCAACCTCCTGTCCAACGCCTTTAAGTTCACCCCCAAAGACGGGGAGGTGAGGGTTGCTGCCCGGCGAGACAACGATGTGGTTTTGGCCGAAGTTTCCGACACGGGGGTTGGGATTCCAGAGGATCAATACGAGAAGGTGTTTGATGAATTCTACCAAGTCGACCGGAGAAGATATGGCGGGACTGGATTGGGGTTGACCATCGTAAAGGGAATCATAGAGGAACATGGGGGGAAGATTTGGGTGGATTCCGAGGTCGGAAAGGGAAGTACCTTCTATTTCACGGTCCCATTAGCAAAGTAGAGGAGAAATGGCAAAGTCAAAAAAGGAGGACAAAGCGAAGATCCTCATCGTTGACGACGTCCTGGATACCGTTGATATCATCCAGAAGTTATTTAAATCTGAGGGACACGATGTAATCACGGCCTCCACAGGAGAGGAAGGTGTTCGGAAGGCGGCCCAGATAAAACCCGATGTCATCCTCTTGGATATCAACCTGCCCGGTATCGATGGGAACATGGCACTCCGGAAGATTAAGAAGGAAAACCAGGATCAGTGCGTGGTGATGCTGACCGCATATGCAACCGTGGACAATGCCGTTCAAGCCCTCAAGGAAGGGGCCTCGGATTTCATTAAGAAGCCCTTCGAGATGGACCATTTGGTTCATATCGTTAACCGTTGTTACGAAAAATGTCAAATATTGAGGGAAAAATCGAGGCTTGAGAAAGAGGTGATAAGGCTTTCCATTACCGATGATTTGACGGGACTCTACAATCACAGACATTTCTACAAGAAATTGGAGGAGGAGACGACACGGGCCAATCGCCAAAAGATGGTCCTTTCGCTCATGATGTTCGATGTAGATCATTTCAAGAAATATAACGATACCCGCGGCCATATCGAAGGTGATAGGGTATTGGAGAAGATTGGGAAGATCGTTGCCCAATGTATCAGACAGAAGGTCGATTCGGGCTATCGGTATGGTGGTGATGAATTCGCGGTCCTCCTCATCGGGGTGAAGACGGATCGCGCCTCTGAGATAGCCGAAAGGATTAGGAGCTTGGTCGAAAGGGCCAAGCTCGGAGATATTAGCGTCAGTATTGGGTTGGCCGAATATAACTCCGGTAGAGACATCGAGCATTTCGTAAAATTAGCTGATGATGCCATGTATATAGCAAAAGGCCAAGGGGGGAATCGAATTCATGTATGGATCCCTCCGGAAATGAAATGATGGAGATGTCGCCGACCAGGGAATTCTTCGCCGGGCCGTCTCCGCCACCGCTTTTCACTGCATCCCCGGAAATGGTCTGATATGCCCGAGATACCACGGCTTTTCCTCATTGACGGGAGTTCCTATATATTCAGGGCCTTCCATGCCATCAGCCGGATGTCCACATCCAAGGGCCTGCCTACCAACGCCATTTTCGGTTTTACCTCCATGTTGGTTAAAGTCCTCAGGGAGGTGAAGCCCAAATATGTCGCAGTGATCCTCGATGCCAAGGGCCCGACATTCAGGGACGAGATCTATCCCGATTATAAGGCCAACCGCCCGGGCATGCCGGAGAGCTTAAGCCCTCAAATTCCCTATATTAAACGGATCATCGAGGCCCATAATATCCCGGTTATCGAGAAGGAAGGCTACGAGGCCGATGACGTCATGGGAACCATCGCCAAGGAGGTGGCCAAAAAGGGGGTGGATGTCGTCATGATGACGGGCGACAAGGACTTGTTGCAGCTGGTCGATGAACATATTTACACCTTGGACACCATGAGGGACCGTTCCT
>JAUWDQ010000128.1 GCA_030608745.1 Pseudomonadota bacterium
ATGCCAACGCTGTTCTCCAGAAACTCAGGAACTTCGATCAACTTCTCCCTTGACAAGGATTTTCTGGAAATGATTACCATATGGTAGTATTTTTATATGTCGATAAGAAAGCAGGCGCGAGGATCAGACCGAGGGAGAAAAAATGACGGAAGGCAACCCCTATTGTGAACTTGTTTTCGAGGAGATCGAAAGATGAAAATCGTCCCGGCACTATTGACCGATAACCCGCAAGACTTCAAGCTAATGCTCGCCCAAGCAGAGACTTTCACTGATTTCGTTCAAATCGATTTTATGGACGGTTCCTTCGTCCCTTCCAAGAGCATTGGTCCAGAAGACCTGGCCGAGATCAAAATGGGGATTGGTTGGGAAGCCCATCTGATGGTCAAAAACCCCATCCACTACCTTTCCTCTCTAAATAAGAACGGGCTTGAAAGAGTGATCTTCCATTTGGAGGTGGACCCCCGCCCCGAATCCATTGTTTCGGCCATACGGGATCTGGGATTGGCTGTGGGGCTGGCCATAAACCCCGAGACCCCACTCTCCCAGTTCGAGGGGATCGTCCCCCAGATCGATTCGGCTCTCTTTCTATCGGTTCACCCTGGTTTTTACGGAAGTCCTTTCATTGCCGAGGTCCTTGAGAAGATCGGGGAATTCCGCTCCCATTTCCCATCCACGCTCATTGGCATCGATGGGGGAATCTCACTGGATAATATCCAAAGGGTGAAATCCTCGGGGGTAGATTACGCATGCGTCGGAAGCCGGATCTTTCGCCATGATAACCCTGGGAAAAGGTACGAGGAATTCGTAAAGGCTATTGGATAATGTAACCTCGAAGAATGTTCGTCCAACAACCGTTCATGCTTATTCTACTCCTTCCCTCAAGAGAAACATCGCATCATTTTGATGCATAATCTGATGCGGGGAGCTGAAAAGCGGCTTCCTACCAAGAGAAAAGGGGGAATGCTATCCGATGTTTAAGGGTGCTGACAGGGTTTTAAACCAAACAGGGGATGTTCCTTTGGAGAAACCCACCGAGGGTTTATCAGTCGCATTGAGACAGGCAATTGGGGATCTCCAGGCTCAATTTTTCGACCTGGAGGCAGGCCGTGTGAATTACCAGGCCATGAAGGGGTCCCCGGAATACGACGCCTATCTCCAAAAAGCAGGTCTCCTAAGAAATTTCGATTTAAGCCAACTCAAAGAACGGCGGGAAAAATTGGCCTTTTGGATCAACCTTTACAACACCATGGTGATTCACGGGGTGATTGATTTGGATATCCGGGAAAGTGTCAAGGAGGGGCATGGCTTTTTCACACGCTTGAAGTATGATATCGGCGGTCATCTGTTTTCCTTGAATGACATAGAGCACGGGATCCTCAGGGGTAATTCGAGGCCTCCTTACGGAGTCTTCAGGCCTCTTGGGCAAGGTGACCCACGATTTACATTCATCGTCGCGCCCACGGATCCCCGTGTCCATTTCACCCTGGTTTGTGGCTCCAAATCCTGTCCGCCCATCGGATTCTACACCTCCGAACGGATCGAGGAACAGTTGGAATTGGCAACGGCAAGCTTCATCAATAGCCAGGAAGTGGAAATCATTCCCTTCAAGAATGTGGTAAGGATTTCCCAGATATTCCGGTGGTACCACGGGGACTTCGGAGGAAATAAGAGGTCGATTATTGAGTTTCTCCTCCGGCACCTAGATGGAGGCGGGAAGAAGGATTTCTTGGAGAATCACAAAGAGACGATAAGAGTCCGGTACCGGGCTTACGATTGGAGCTTGAATCATTGAGGCCCCTTCCCCTTGTAGCCGCAACCATCCTTCGCACAGTGCAGGGTCACCTTTCCCCTCTTGCTGGACTTCTCAATGAGGAAAGGGGCGCCACAATGTGGACACGTTTGCTCTATTGGTCTTCCCCACGTGGCGAACTGACATCGGGGGTAACGGCTGCACCCATAGAAAACCTTCCCCTTACGGGTCCTCCTTTCCGTTAACTCCCCCCCACATCCCTCATTTGGACAGCGGATCCCCAGAGTCAACGCCTTTGTCGTCTGACAACGCGGGTAACCGGAGCAAGCGAGGAATCTCCCAAATTTCCCATTCCTTACGACCATGGGATGGCCACACCGGTCGCATCGGTGCTCGGTCTCCTCATGGGTTTCGATGACAATTCTCCCCTCTCCGTCTCGGGAAAAATCCTTGGTATTTTTACATTTCGGATAGGTGCAACAGGCCAAGAATTGCCCCATCTTCCCCCATTTTATCACCATGGGATTGCCACAGGCATCGCACGGGATATCGGTCATCTCCCCCTCTCGTTTCACGTCCCTCATGTTCGCCTTGGCCTTTTCCACGCTTTCGCTGAAGGGCCCGTAAAACTGCTTCAACACCCTCACCCACTCCACCTTTTCCTCCTCGATCTTATCCAGTTTATCCTCCATTTTGGCCGTAAATTCCACATCCAGGATGCGGGGGAAGCTGTCCACCAAGAGGTCATTAACCAATGCACCCAGTTCCGTGGGGATAAATTTACCCTTTTCAAACCTCACATAGTCCTTCTCCTGGATGGTGCTCAAAATGGTGGCGTAGGTAGAAGGTCTCCCGATCCCCCTTTCCTCCAACTCCTTCACCAGGGTCGCCTCGGAAAATCGAGGTGGGGGCTGGGTGAAGTGCTGTTCCGGGGAGAGGGAGAGGAGGCTCAGCCGTTCTCCCTTCCGCAGTTCGGGCAATCCCACCTTCTTCTCGTCATCCTCTTTTTCCTCATCTTCCCCTTCCACATAAAGGGCCATAAATCCCGGAAACCTCTGGATGGATCCCGTGGCGCTTAAGAGGTAATCCTTGGCCTCAATCTCCACGGTTGTTTGGTCGAAGAGGGCAGGCATCATCTGACTGGCGACGAAACGGTCCCAGATAAGCTGGTAAAGGGCTTTCTTGTCCTTACCCAGGTAAGCGGCAACTTTTTCGGGCCCCATTTCCATGGAGGTCGGCCTAATGGCCTCGTGGGCCTCCTGTGCTCCTTTTCTGCTCTTATAGTGGATAGGCTTGGGAGGCAAGAATGGATCGCCGAATCGCTGGCTGATATAGGTACGAACCGCCCTCAGGGCTCCCTCGGATACCCTGGCGGAATCTGTACGCATATAGGTAATCAGGCCCACCGCACCCGCTTCTCCTAGTTCGATGCCCTCGTACAGACCTTGGGCTACCATCATCGTCTTCTTGGCGGAGAAGCGAAGCTTTCTTGCAGCCTCCTGCTGCAGTTTGCTGGTGATAAAGGGAGGGGGGGCATACCTCTTCCTCTCCTTTCGTTCCACCCTCGACACGATGAAATCGGCTTTGTCGAGGTTTTGCATGATCTCCTTGGCCTCGGCCTCGGTGGAGATATCGGCCTTTTTCCCCTTCACCTTGGCCAGTTTTGCCTCAAAAGTATCTTCGGATGCCAGTTTCTTAAGCCGAGCGGCAATGGTCCAATATTCCCTGGGAATAAAGGTATTAACCTCCCTCTCCCTTTCACAAATGATCCGTACGGCTACGGATTGAACCCGTCCGGCACTCAATCCTCTTCGTACCTTATCCCAAAGCAAGGGACTGATCTGATATCCCACCAATCGGTCCAATATACGCCTTGCCTGCTGCGCCTCATATTTACTCCTTTGGAGCTCAATCGGGTTCTTGATGGCCTCCAATACGGCCTTCTTCGTGATCTCATTGACCAGGACCCGATATATCTTTTTGCCACGAGCCTTCAACTCCTCGGCGATATGCCAGGCTATGGCCTCCCCCTCTCTATCCGGGTCGGGGGCGAGATATATGTTTCCAATATCTTGGCTGACCCTTTTTAACTCCTTGATTATCTTTCCCCTTCCGCGTATGGTTACGTAGCTGGGTTCAAAGTCATGCTCAATATCGACGCCCAGTTCCTTCTCGGGCAAGTCTTTTACGTGTCCCACCGAGGCTTTAACGATGAAGTTGGATCCTAGAAACTTATTGATGGTATTGGCTTTGGCCGGAGACTCAACGATCACAAGAGATTTTCCCATGCTCTTCCCCTGACTATAAGGATTTATCGAAGGCCATGCAAAATGTACACCAAAATTCCCTCCCTTTCCACCACTCATTTCTTGACGAATCGCTTCCCGGATAACTGTTGGACCAGCCCTCTCAACTCCAATTGGAGCAAAATGGTAGACACACGGCTCGCGCTCATCCGGGTTTGGACGATAATAGAATCGATGTGCATCGGCTCATCCTCCAAAAGGCAGAAGACCCTTTCCTCCTCCTCTTCAAGGGAAAGATCCCGATCCTCGGATGCCGACCTCTGATGCCGGAACCGGGGAAGGACTTCCTCCAAAATGTCCTCGGCGGATTCGACTAATTTGGCCCCTTGTTTTATTAATCGATTAGTTCCCTGACTTCCGGCCATTCCTATATTGCCGGGAACGGCGAATACATCACGGTTCTGTTCCAGGGCCAATCTGGCGGTGATCAACGATCCACTTCTCGAGGTAGCCTGAACGATTACTACCCCCAATGATAGGCCGCTGATGATTCGATTTCTCCTGGGAAAGTTCACCCCTTCCGGCGGTGTGGACATGGGGAATTCCGAGATGACCGCTCCATGAGCCACGATCTCCTCAAAGAGATGGCGATTTTCCCGTGGGTATACGATATCGATTCCACAACCCAGTACTGCTATCGTTCTCCCACCAACCGATAGGGCTCCCCTGTGAGACGCCGAATCGATTCCCCTGGCCATACCGCTCACGATCGTCATCCCATGTCTTGTTAAATCCCCAGCGATCCTCTCGGTGATCATTCGGCCATAATTGGAGGCCAAGCGAGATCCCACTATCGATACGGCAAAGTCGTCCCTCGGTTGTAAATTCCCTCGTACATAGAGCAATGGGGGGGAATCGTATATCTGTTTCAAATTATTCGGGTATGATGGATCTTTGATGGTTACGATAGAGGCGTTGAGTTTCTCGATAAGCTTCAACTCACGATGGGCCTTCCCTTGAATATCGGTCTCCTTAATCATCCCTGCCAATCGTTCGCCAATTCCGTTGACCCTTGCTAACTCCCTGCGAGAGGCCTCAAAGATGCGCTTGGGGTGCCCAAATCGGTCGAGCAGGGCCTTGATCAAGACTGGCCCGAATCCGGGAATGGCATTTAATGCCAGCCAATAGAACCTATCGTCCACCCATTCACCTTGGAAAAGTCAATCCCACCGTGGAAAGAAAGAGGGGAATGAATGAATATGAGAGGGGAGTCGTTGCAGAAGGTGATTGAAACACCTTAGGAATAAGATCGTCTCTCATCTTATTTTTTAACTGCCGAGGTCGTCTTTTCCGTCAGTTGGCTCTCATTGCCCCGTCTGTGGTTGGTAGTGGGTAACCCGATCGCCCACGACCATTTCACGGTAGGATTTCAGAACTTGAGCCGTATACATAGCCCCGTGGCCAGCAATGATCTTGCAATCTCCCAGAATATTCACCTTCCGGCCTAGACTCTGCCCGGTAAGGGGATGTTTAACCATCGGGGAAGTCCTAAAAATCGTGTACCGTTCCCCAATCTCAATGGGATCCCTCGTCTTAAAGGCCAAATAGATGATATCTCCCTCCGCTATAAGGAGCCTTCCGCTCTCCTCGGGTTCGACAATAACCCCGATGCCGGGAAACTCCTCCTTCGTAAGAAAACCCGCCCATCTCGCATCCTTAGGCGGAATAGCCTCGGGCCTGAGGACAACCTCCGGGGGCTTGGCCGGAGGTACAATTTCTTCGACCGGCTTTTCCTCCACAGGTGGTTTCTTAGCAATTTCGGGCTTCACCTCAGGAGGCTTTACCTCAGGGGGCTTTATCTCTACGGGTTTGGCCGGTGGGATTTTCACCTCCTCAAATGGGTAGAACCGGATGGGATTCCCGGGATAAATCCAGTGTGGGTTCGTAATATATTGATTGCTTTGCCAGAGCTTGGGCCAGAGAAAGGGATCGCTGAGGAATTGCCCGGAGAGATCCCAGAGGGTATCCCCCTTCTTGATAATATACACCCCCTCTCTCGGCCCCCTTTCCCCTTGCTGGCCAAGGGCGGATACCGGTCCAAAGAGGATCGAACCCAAAAGGCATACAGTTAATGAAACCGATAGAATAAAGCTTTTCCTCAATCCCATGTTCCCCTCCTTACGTTCATCTTCCCATAATTATCTAATTATCCAAGTAATTCGCCGTTTGTCAAGCAAATTGAAAGTCAGCCACGCCTTTATTTGCCTTGAACCTTAGGTTCATTGAGGATATATTTGTGGTATCCTTATCTGCATTTCCCAAACCAAATGCTGTTCCAAGACGAAACACTAGGCCATCTCCTTCCGGGTAACTTGAAGATTCTCCAGAAAAAAAGGGGATACCGCTTTTCCATCGATTCCATCTTGCTAGCCTATTTCGTCCGGTTGAAGGAGGGGCAGAAGGCTGTGGATTTGGGAACGGGAAGTGGCGTTATTCCAATTATTCTGGCCACCAGGGTCAAATCGACTGAAATTTGGGGGGTGGAGATTCAGGAAGAACTTGCGAAGATGGCCAAAAGGAACGTTGAAATGAACCACTTGCAGAATCGCGTTCATATTGTGAAAGGTGATGCTAGAGAGCTGGCAGATCGAATGAAATCTGAGGGGTTTGATATCGTCCTAACCAATCCGCCTTATCGAGAAATTCGCTCTGGACGTCTTAACCTCCAAAGGGAAAAGGCCATAGCCCGTCATGAGATAAAGGGATCCGTGACCGATATGACCAAAATTGCCTTCCGCCTGCTCCGGCCCAAGGCGAGCTTCTACCTCGTCTACCCGGCGGTAAGGCTCGTAGACCTCATTACCTACCTGAGGAAAAGCCGCCTGGAGCCCAAGCGATTGAGGTTCGCCCATCCCAATGTGGGAAAGGGTGCTAAACTGATCCTCATTGAGGCCATTAAGGGAGGTGGGCCAGGACTCGAGATACATCCACCCCTCTTCATACACGACTTGAATGGCCAATACTCCGAGGAAATGCGATCCATTTATTCATCCACAACATAGGCAAACCAATCTCCTGACTTTATGGGGATATTTTTGTTATTCTCTGATTTCTCTTTCCCCTGCACCTCCCAACTGGAATAGTGGCCGATGGATTGATGGAATGTTGGAATATTGACGGCTTCGTAAAAAGTCCAACTGCTGCGTTACACTTCATCTTTCGTCATTGCGACGTACTGTAAGTACGCCTCATTCCTCAAGATTCGCAAGCCTTGCATTTGGGACTTTTTACTTTGCCGTCCCATTTTTGACTTTTTACGAGGTTATCAATATTGGGTATCAAA
>JAUWDQ010000080.1 GCA_030608745.1 Pseudomonadota bacterium
AACCTCGAAGGAGGACTCCCCGGGCCACCAATGGCGAGGTCCAAGCGTGCGCAGTAGCCTCTCATACATTTCAACCAGTATTCTCCCCTTTGGCCCCATCGTGCTTACCTCCCCCTAAACATAGAATACTGAAGGAGTAGCTGTCAAAAATTTTTCCAAAATCCCTCCATAGAGGTCGGGAGAGAACAAAGACTCGAAAACTGGAATTTACTGGCTTTCCAGGGGACTCCGTTGTCCCTGAGCGTAATCTGCCGAAGAAGTGGGGTAACCCTTTGTGGGTCTCTTTTCATGATTAACTTATACTATCCGCATGGAATGATGGAATGTCTCATCAATCCATCGGCCCACTATTCCAACTGGTATTCCAGTTGGGATGTTCCGGCTGGAGAAAAGCCCATGGGTGCCTATAGAGTCAATAGTTCTGGTCTCGTAAAAAGTCATAAATCAGACGGCACAGTAAAAAGCTCCAGATGCAAGGCGCGAGAACCTTTAGGAATGAGGCGTACTTACCGGTACGCCGCAGTGACTTAAAGATGAAGCGCAACGCCGCAGATGAACTTTTTACGAAGCCGTCACTCTTAGTGAAGCGAAACGGCCGCAAATCCGATGTTTGAGCCCGGAGGGCGAGTTTTGGATTTGCAGTGAAGCGAACTTTAGAATGGTCGAAAAATGTTTTTGAGCAGAGAAGAGCAACTTTTTCAGAGCTCTCTTTATACTGCTCAGCGGAACTCGTGTGGAGATTGAGGGTATGAAGTTGAAATTCATCCTGCGGTCATTGATTATCTCATTTTTCCTTTTCACCGTTCATCCCCTTGCCCCAAAAGGGGCTCAGCAGGGACATGATCTCACCATCATTTACACCAACGATGTCCTCGGTGAAATTGAGCCCTGTGGGTGATTCAAGAGCCCCCTTGGCGGTGTCGCCAAGAAGGCAGCGATAATCAAGGGGATGAAGGAAGAGGGGAGGAATTTCCTGGTGGTTGACGCGGGAAATGTTCTCTTTCGAAAGCGATTTACTTCTCAAACGCGGAGGAAAGAGGCCCTAATGAAGATCGACGTCCTCCTCAGGGCGTATGAAGAGATGGGCTATGCGGCCGTTAACATAGGGGAGAAGGATTTGATTTTGGGCCTTGGATTCTTGGATGAGGTTGCAAAGAGGGCGAAGTTCCCCTTCATTTCAGCAAACCTGATCGACAGAAAGAATCGAAAGACCATTTTTAGGCCCTTTATAACGGAGGATATCGCGGGAATAAAGGTTGGCGTAATCGGGGTGATGAGTCGTTGGGTCAACGAGGTTCTTAAGGAAAAAGAGCCGTATTTAGAGGTCCTGGATCCCGTCGTTGCGGTTAAACCCTACGTAGAGGAGTTACGGAAGTCGTGTGATCTCATCATCGTGCTATCGCAACTGGGGGAGCGGGGCGATCGGGAATTAGCGCTGAAGGTCCCGGGCATCGATATTATCGTCGGGGGGAGCCGAGGTGAAAGGATTAGGTATTCGAAGATCAGAGAGACCCTCATGTACCGCCTAGACCCTCGTGGGGGATATTTGGGAAAACTAGATTTATTTCTGGTCCGAAAAGGCAAGCCCTTACACCTGACCGATTACAAACAGAGGGACCGTATTGTTAAAAAAGTGGAGACCATCCAGAAGCGATGGATGAAAATAGAAAGGGAAATAGAACTGGACACGGGAAAATCTCCCTCCAAGAGGGACGTGAGGATGAAGGGACTGGCAATCCTGGAAAGAAGGGTGAGGGAACTCAAAAAACGGGTAGCGGAATTCGACCAAAGGAACCTCTATAAAAATGAGGTGATCCCCATCAAGTTGGCCATTCGAGATGATCCGGTTATCGGTGAAATGATTGAGGGCTATGAAATTGAGTTGGCAAAGTTATATGGAATTGAGCGAGCCGTTGAACGAGGCCCGGAAAAACCCCTTTCCGATGCTCAGATTTTGGCCAGCATCCCGCAGGGCGGTGCTTATCGGGGGGCGATATCATGCAAGAAGTGCCATAGAAGAAATTTCAACGCCTGGTCGGCCACCGAGCATGCCAAGGCAACCCGGACGATATCCGAGGCCTTTAAACAGAGGCCCCCATCGGAGGATTGCCTCATCTGTCATACAACCGGTTATGGGGATATCAAGGAATATAGATTTGTGGAGGAGGTTCCTCTTTATCTCCGAGGGGTACAGTGCGAGACTTGTCACGGCCCAGGAAAGGGACATCCAGGGTTTGGCACCAAGTTCAGGAGGGTTACCTTAGGGGTCTGCCGTAATTGTCACACCAAAGATCAATCCCCCGCCTTTCATTACAAGAGCTATCTGCTGCGCATCGGCTGCACCATTCGGAAGTGATCCTCAAGGTTCAGCGCAGAAATGCCCATATGATTAGCAGCAGGGCGATCAACCCCACAAATATCGCTCCAAAACCGAAGAGTTGTCCCCAGAGGTAGGTGAGAATGCCCGGGTGTTTCGCCTTAAAGGTATCGAGCTTTCCCTCAGCGATCAGCCTATCGTAGTGGCCCGGCCGGTCGTCGATAAATTCCACCTTTGGAAACCTTCCGGTGAAGATGCCCACGTCCATGGGAAATTTCTCGGGCCTGAAATGGACGTTGAAAAAGTGGGTGGTAAAGATATACCCGGCAGCGAGGAGGGCTTCGTCCGAATGAACGATATAGGCGATATTAAAGACCCATCCGGGGAGAAAGATCGAAAAGAAGTCGGGGAACCACAACATCAGGCCCGTAAGCCCTATCGCCAACATTCCCCAGAAGACCGCCAGGAAATCCATCTTCTCCCAGTAGGTCCACCGGTCGAACCGGGGTTTGGGGCCCTTTCCGAAAAACCACTTGAATATTCCCTTAATATCCTTTACATCCTGCCACCTCGGTGCCAGAGAATCTGGGCCGAAGAGCCTCTGTAAGGGATTTCCCTTGACGTCCTTTCGATAAAAGGCGAAATAGACGATATTCACCAGAATTGCTCCGAAATAGCCGAAAGTGATGACTGCGCAGATCCGGTGGATTAAACCCGCCATATGGGCTCCGCCAAACAGCTTCATCAGCTCCTTGGCCCACAGGGAATGAACGAATTTCAGGGGAAGGCCCGTCAAGACCAAGAGGATGAAGGTTACCATCATGATGAAGTGGATGGTGATGTCGAAGTTATCGAACCTCTGATAGATCTCCCCGGATTTTTCCACGTATGAGGGCAGGTATTCCCCCGCTGCCCACATCTTCCTCTTCTCCCGATAGGCCCGCTGCCACCACATGATGGAGTGAAACCACCAGAAGGCAAAAACGGAGAGAAGGAGTGCCGTCATGAAGACGAAGGTGTAATAGAGGAGGGGGTAGTTCTCCCTGTCGTAATGGTCGGCGTGGGCATACCACTGCACGAAGTTGGCGTTAGCCTTGGTATGACATTTCCCGCACGTCTCAACAAGCCTATTCTTGGAAATGGTGGAACTGGGATTATCGGTCTTAAGAACGCTGTGGTATCCATGGCAATCGGCACACCCCGCTACGAAGGTGGGATACCCCAAGTATTCTACCTTGCCGTGGTAGCTCTCCTCGTACGTCTCGTTGGCGATGAGCATGATCTTATTTCGCCTCATCATCTCCTCATCGGCATGGCATTTCTGGCAAACCGTCGTATGGAAGGTGCGGCGGAATTCAATGGTATCGGGTTCTTCCCCCAACAGGATGGGGATCTTATGAAGCCCGTGACAATCCGAGCAGTCCGCCGAATCCCTGTTACCAGCATATACTGCTTCCCCGTGGATGCTTTCCGAATACCCGTCGTCCTCGTGACACATCGTGCACTTCTCGATTACCCGGACTTTGTTCCCGCCCCACGGGGTAACCTCGTGAATGTCCACATGGCAGTCCTGACACATCACGTCGTTGATGAAATGGGCGCTGGCGTAGTGTTCGGCACCTGCAACCTTGTGACATCGATGACAAGTAACCGGCTCGGCTTGAATTTTCCCGCCCTTTGCCGTGTGTTCCTCAATATCGGTAATATCCCAGTGGCAGCTATTGCAGGAATTGGCGCCATGGACCGATTTGGCGAACTTGGGCACATCGACATTCTCATGGCACTCCAGGCACGTTGAATTGTCGATACACTCCAGACAGTACTCCCTCCCCCGGATCTCAAACTTCTTCTTGGCCAGCTCTAGTTCCTCATGGAATTTCAATTCCTGGGCGGAACAGACCACGACGAGGGACAAAAGGGATACGAGGAAGAGGAGGGATGACAAAAAGGGAATCTTCAGTCTTGATTCCATCGGTGATACCCTGTAATTTGAAAAAAAATTCACAAACTAAACTCAGAGACATTTAGCAAATATCATCCCCTTTGTCAAGGGGAAATCCCGCCGGAATTTCCTTGCTTTCTGGAGGATTCCGTTATTCCTGTAGTAGATTCGCCCTTACTTTTTGAAGGCCTTCTCCCCGGCTTTGATCTCCACGTCGAAATTGTTCTCCTCCGGGGGGATGATGCAGATGTACTTCTCATTATAAACGCAGGAGGGGTTGTAGGCCATATTGAAGTCGATGACCGTTTTATACCCCGGCATGATGATCTCGGCATCGAGGTAGCGACCTCCCCTAAAAGTTCCATCTCCATTGGTCTTATCCCTAAAGGGGATAAAGAGGTGGTCGCTGCCAGGGGATTTGTAAAGCTGCATTACATATTCTTTGCCGTTGAGTTGAAATCGAACCCATCCATATTGGATGTATCTCTTCTTTACCCCCTTATTGGTCAGGAATTGTGCGTAGTATTTGGGGTTCATGATGTGGTACTTGTATCGTTCGATCTTTTCCTCGAAATGATACCTCAGGTCGATGGGATAATACGCTAACCCTTTAAAGTTGCGCCGTTGTGAATCATCCAAAGGTGAGCGGGGATGTTCCTTGAAAAATCGGTCCCTCCTCTCCCTGAATTCCCTGATGAACTGGATGTCCTGCTGACTGGATTTCTCCTGAGGATAAACCAATCCTCCCGAAAGGGAGGCTATCACAAGGAGAAGAACAACGGTGAAAAGCTTTGGGCCTAATTTTACAGACATACCTCATCTCCTTCCTTATTATATTCCAGGAATCTGGATCCCGAAGCCCTCGGTACAAGAGATCTTAATGAGCCTTGAGGGCTATCTCCATTTTTTTTAAGAATTCCTCGGGCTTAATCACCTCATAAAAACGGAGCTTTTCAATCTCCTTGCCCCTTTGATCAAGAAAGATGACCGTTGGGACCCCCTTTATGCGGTACCTCTCCATGAAAGATCGCCCCTTGGGTAAGGTCGAGTGGGTGAGATCAACCCGTAATGTTAAGAACTGTTTTCCCTTGGCGATTACCGGTGCGGATGCAAAAGTCCGTTGTTCCATTATTCGACAGGGAACACACCAGTCGGCCGTGAAATCGATGATGACGGGTTTTGCCTGCCTTTTTGCCTCTTGGATCAACTCCTCATGATAATCGAGCCATTGCATGCCTTCCCGATGAAAGAAGAGGTGACCAGGTGCCAGAACGAGATAGGAGGACAGGAGAAGGCCGAAAATGCCAGTACCCCATTTAATACCTCGGAAGCCTCTTAAGCCCTTACCCGATCCCTCGACCCATCCCAAATATATCGAGCCTACGGCTGCAATGGAAGCCTGTAGGAGCCAATAGACCTCATTGGAGATGAGGTACCGCAAGAAATAGACTGCCATTCCCAGCATAACGAATCCAAAAATCCTCTTCACCCAGACCATCCATTCACCGGAACGCGGAAGTCTGTTGAGACTTCCCGAGAGAATTCCCAGAAAGACGAACGGGGTTCCCATGCCCAGGGCCAAGACAAAGAAGGTCCAAAACCCGAGGACCGGATCCCCCTTCTGCCCAACGTAGGACAGTAACCCGATGATAAAGGGGCCGATACAAGGGGCAGCCAGAATCCCTACGGTTAGGCCCATGAGAAGGGCCCCGAAGATTCCCTGCGATGATTGCCCGGCAACCCGTGTGAAAAAGGCTGGAATCCTGATTTCGTAGACCCCAAACATGGAAAGGGATAAACCCACGAGGACGAAAGCGATCAATAGGAGGACGAGCGGATTTTGCAGGGCTGACCCGAATAGGCTTCCCGTCAAGGCTGTGACCGTTCCGAGTATGGAGTAGGTGATTGCCATACCCAAAACGTAAAAAAGGGAGAGGACAAAAACCCACCGCGAGCTACCTGCCCCTTGGGCAACGAAGAAACCGACGGTAATGGGGATGAGGGGATAAATACAGGGCGTTAGGTTGAGCCCTAATCCCCCCAAGAAGATGATAAAGAGGGAAAAAATGACTCCCCTTTGAACTAGGGTAGGAGAGGGAATATCCTGCCTTTTGGGAGAGATCGTTTCTTCGGGAGGCTGAAAAATCGCGGCGTGGGTGGAACGGACTTCTGTTGGATCCTTGGTGATGGGGATCAAAGCCGAAAAGGCTACTTCCGTTGGAAGAAGACAGCTTCGATCGTCGCAGGCCTGGTATTTTATTTTGCCCGAAATCCGGGATTCCCCAGGGGTTGCTTTAGTGAAGACAGTCAGGTCCATAAAGATAAGCACTTTGCCCTCATATACTGCCAGCTCTCCCCGGATAAATGCGAAGGTTTTGCGTTTGGGCTTCGGGTAGTGGATCTCTTGCAATGTGAAGTGAGGATTCCTCTCCAGAACGACCTCTGTTGGGATGAGGGATGTATCAAGGGGTTTGTGGGCGTTAATGTGCCAACCCTTTTCAATATCCAGTTGGAGGGCAACCCGTATCTCTTCACCCAAGAGGGCGCTACTTTTCGACAAAAAAACGTTGGTGGAGAGGACCTTTGGCTGAGTATGGGAAGCGCTGGCCATAAAAACGGCTAACAGGATTTGGATAATGATAGCCCAGTAAGACATCGTTATTTTCTTCATAGGGGTTATGATCCCCGTGCAAGGGGAAGCGAGGGAAGCTCCTTTAGCAATAGTATAAGAAAAGGACTCCAGCGGAAAATAGATGATAAATCCAGAGATCCCAATAGCGAGGTTTGTACTGCAATATATAAAAATAACAAAAATTACGATAAAATCAAGGAGTTACAGACATATTTCCATTGACAAAGGGGCAAAGGTCCTTTAATTCTATAAAAAGGTTGAATAATATGGCCTCGAAATTGCTAGTTCTCGAAAAAGGGATTCCACCGAGAAGGAAACGTGAGATGAGGAAATTCGTTGCAGTCGGAATGTTGTTCTTTTTGATGGCCTGCTCAAATATCGTTCATCTTCACAAGGGAGCCTTGGATGATGAACTCACAGCGGAACCTCTGGCATCTCCGGGGGAGACTCCCTTAGACCCTGGGGAAATTTACAGCATACCCAGTGGTGAGATGGGAGAACTCCCTCATATGGCGGATCTTTCCTCTTCGGATAAGACTCCTGAGAGAAGGGAAGGGGAGGAACAGGAACTCATTGTGGGCATTCCCGGTCCACCCGTGGATGAGGAGGTCCGTGCCCTCAGTGAACCGTATTTACCCCCAATGGAACAAGGGCTGGATCAAGGAGATAGAGAGATCCTGTGGCCCACTGGCTTCCCTTGGGAAGGTGAAGAAAGTCCCCTCGTAGAGGCAGAGGAGTACTTTGAGGTGTACTTTCAAGATGAAGCTTCGTTCCAGGAAGAAGAGGTGGCTGAGGAACCAGAATTCGATATCCCAATCGTCATCAATGGGAAAGTGGAACAGTTCATCAAATACTACCAGACAAGGGGACGAAAGGTCTTTAGCCGTTGGCTCGCACGATCGAAGAGGTATATCCCCTTGATGAAAGAGCTCTTGAGGGAGAAGGGGTTGCCCGAGGACCTGGTCTATCTTGCGTTAATCGAAAGTGGGTATAATCCCCGTGCCTATTCGAGGCGAAAGGCCGTGGGCCTCTGGCAGTTCATGTATCACACGGGAAAGCGGTATGGTCTGAAGGTGGACTGGTGGATCGATGAGCGGAGGGATCCGGTGAAATCGACAATCGCCGCCGCCAGATACCTGAAGCACCTCTACGATCGGTTTGAATGTTGGTACCTGGCAGCAGCCGGCTACAACGCAGGGGAGGGCAAGATCCAGAGAGCCGTTAAGAGGTATAAGACCGAGGATTTTTGGGAATTAACCAAGTATCGGTACTTGAAAAGCGAGACGAAAAACTTCATCCCCAAACTGATCGCTGCCGCCCTGATCGCCAAGAATCCGGAGGAGTATGGTTTTTCAGACATTTCATACGAAGAGCCCATTCGTTTTGAAACAGTGAAGGTTCCCGATGCCACGGATTTAAGGGTAATCGCCAAGGCATCAAGATCAACCTATGAAGAATTGAAACGCCTCAACCCAGAGTTGAGGAGATGGTGTACTCCGCCCAATTACCCCGATTACGAGCTGAAACTTCCGTATGGGAAAAAGGAAATCTTCTTGAGGAACTTCTCCAAAATTCCTCCTTCGAAGAGGGTAACGTTCCGGAGGCACGTGGTTCGCTCCGGTGAAACCCTCTCCCACATAGCCCTCCGATACCGAACCGATATTAGGGCTATCATGAGGATGAACCGTATTAGAAACCTCCACTCGATTAGGGCCGGCCGGTCTTTCATCATCCCTGTAAGGGGAAGCGAGGGTTTAAGGAAGGGGAAGATGTCGGCGAGGTTAAATCAGGGGAGGAACCTTTCAGAACACGAGGGGCGGGGCTTTATTTATACCGTAAGGAAGGGTGATACCCTCTGGGAAATTTCGCGTTCTGCGGGGATTGATTTGGAGAGTCTCTGTCATTGGAACGGAATCCAAAACGCGAGCAGGATTTACCCCGGGGATAGGCTAAAGATACCTACTGAGGAGGGCACCCCCCCCTTGGGAAGCGAGGGGAAAGTCCTCCCTGGGAGAAATCCCGAGGGATGATCTTGTTCAAATCCTTTTTCGCCCGTTAAAAAACTTCTGCCCATTCCAAAAGATCGCTTTCGGTAAATGAGCGCTCAAGCGCAATTTCACCTCCAAACTCACCCGCCGGGTTCAAATGGGGAAAATTGCCCGTCTTCCCCTTCGCAACAAGTGATTGCCTAAAATTCTCTCACGTTTTTTCAGGGGTTATGATGCCTGGTGAGCTGGAGAATAAGATCAAAGCCGCCCGGGGAGAGGGGAGGGCTAATCTCCTCTTGAAAAATGCAAAGCTGGTCAATGTCCTATCCGGGGAAATCTATCCCGCCGAGGTGGCCATATGTGGTGATACCATCGTGGGTATTGGTCACTATGAGGCGGAAAGGGAGATGGATCTGGGGGGAAAATTCCTCTGCCCTGGATTCATAGACGCCCATGTCCACATGGAAAGCAGTATGGTGATTCCTCCCGAATATGCAAAGGCGGTGGTTCCCCGGGGTACGACTTCCGTCATCACCGACCCCCATGAAATTGCAAACGTGATGGGGATCGAGGGGATAACCCTCATGGCCGAGATGACAGAGGGAATTCCCCTCAATACCTATATTATGCTCCCCTCCTGTGTCCCCGCAACGGAGATGGAGACCTCCGGGGCACGGCTCGATGCCCGAGATTTAGAAGGGCTGATGGATAGGGAATGGGTCCTGGGCCTGGGGGAAGTAATGAACTTTCCCGGTGTGATACAGTGCATGCCTGATACGCTGGAAAAAGTTGTGATGGCCCGGGGAAAACCCATTGACGGCCATTGCCCGGGCCTTAGGGGAAAGGACCTTGCTGCCTACATTACCGCCGGGATTCGGTCGGACCACGAATGCACGAACCTGGAGGAGGCCAGGGAAAAGCTCCGCAATGGGATGGCAATCCTGATCAGGGAAGGTTCGATGGCCAAAAACCTGGAAGACCTCCTTCCGCTGGTGACCTCGGGAAATGCCCGAAGATGCCTCTTCGCATCGGACGATCGACACCCCGACGACTTGATAGAGGAGGGGCATCTCGATTTCATCCTCAGCAAGTCCATTAGGCTTGGATTGAGCCCCATTACGGCGATTCAGATGGCCACCATCAATGTAGCTGAAGTCTATGGGTTGAGGAACGTGGGGGCAGTTGTGCCCGGCTTTAGGGCGGACCTCGTCGTCCTCGATGATTTAGACTCAGTCATCGTCGATGGTGTCTTCAAAGACGGAAGGCTGGTAGCCCAGGGAGGGAAGATGTTGCCCGGGATCATATCCTCCAAAGGGATCGAGATGAGAAATACCATGAAGGTGAAATCCATCAGTCCAGAGGCGATAGCGATAAGGGGGGAAGGACGCGATGCCAAGATCATCGAGATCATCCCCGGTCAGCTCGTCACGAGGGCAGGAGTTGAACCGGTAACCATAAGGGGTGGGAAAGCAGAAGCGGATCCGAAACGGGACATCCTCAAGGTGGCCGTTTTTGAAAGGCATACTGCTTCGGGGAACATCGGGCTGGGTTTCGTGAGGGGCTTTGAGATTAAGGGTGGGGCCATTGGGTCCTCTGTTGCTCATGAC
>JAUWDQ010000292.1 GCA_030608745.1 Pseudomonadota bacterium
TTATCTCCTCTACGCTTTGCAGACCACGAAATGGATTTTCGACATAAAGGATGGAGATACCTACTGGTGCACAGCGGATATTGGGTGGGTCACCGGCCATAGCTATATCGTCTATGGCCCCTTAGCATTAGGGGCTACCAGTGTAATGTTCGAGGGTGTCCCTACCTATCCCAACCCCAACCGGTTTTGGGAGATCGTGGAAAAATACACGGCGATCCCGAGAGATTTAGGGATACCTACTTCTCCCAGTTCCCGGGGATGTACTTCACGGGAGACGGGGCCAGAAGGGATGAGGATGGCTACTTCTGGCTGATGGGGAGGGTGGACGATGTTATCAACGTCTCAGGACACCGCCTGGGAACGGCTGAGATTGAAAGTGCCTTGGTCTCCCATTCGCTGGTGGCCGAAGCCGCCGTCGTGGGGTTTTCCCATGGTATCAAGGGGCAAGGGATTTACGTCTTTGTGACGTTCAAATCGGTTGTTGAAAAAGCGGAAAATTTGAAGAAAACCCTGCTAGGCCAGTCCGTTGGTGATGTGCTTGATACAATCTCCTTACTTGCTATTAGGTTTTGCGGCAAATCTTATTCGGGAATAGGTATATGGTGGAATATACTGAAAAGATCCCTAACGGATCCTTAGAGGAAAACGAGAACGAGGCATTTGCGGATTTCCTCAAGGGGATTAGCTTATTTAAAGACATATCCGACGAAGCCAGGGAAAAAGTAGCCCCGCGCCTTTTCGTGGAAGATATTCCAAAGGGCCTCTTCATCACCAAGAAAGACCTCCCCGTAACCTGCCTATACATCATTAAAAAAGGTCACGTCCAGGCCATTGAGGTCAACGTTGAGGGGGCGGAGATCGTACTGGCCGACTATTACGCGGGAGACTATTTTGGGGAGATGTCGCTATTGACCGGCGAGCCCAGCGGAGTAACCACAAAGGCGATCGAGGACACCGAGGTCTTGGTCCTCTATAAGATGCATTTTGACGAAGTTTTACGGGATAATCCCGGCATCAACCGACATTTCATCACCATCCTCTCCCAGCGTATCCGTAAGGTCAATGAGCAGATCGAGGAGGCCCGGGATAAGGAGATCGCCTTCAACCGATTTCTCCTGCAAGAACAGGAGTTTCGGTTTAGTCGACTGGTGGGCAGCTCAAAAAAGATGCAATCCATCTTGGAGCTCATCAGGGAGGCCTCTACAAATTCCCATCCGGTCCTCATTCGGGGCGAGAGGGGAACCGGAAAGGAATTGATCGCTCGCACGATCCATTATCAAGGGGGAAGAAAAGAGGAGCCGTTCATCGTCATCAATTGCGAATCGCTGGAGAGGGAGGCCTGGGGATCAGAGCTGGTGGGCTATGAAAAAGGGGCCTTTGCCACGGCAAGTGCCCGGAGATTGGGTTATCTGGAATTGTCCGACAAGGGAACCATTCTGCTGAAAGATGTTGACAGGCTCCCCTACGATACCCAGAGGCTACTGGCTGGCTTCATGGAGAGCAAGCAGTTTCGACGGCTTGGGGGAAGGGAGACCCTTTCGGCGGATGTCCGGGTGATCGCGACAACAGAGATGGATTTGGCGGAAATGACAAAAAGGGGGACATTTTTCACGGGACTTCTTGACCAGCTTAAGGGCAACAATATCGAAGTCCTCCCCTTGCGGGAACGGAAAAGGGATATCCCTGAATTGGTGGAACATTTCGCTGAAAAGCTATCCCGTCAAATGGGAAAGGCCATTCCAAGGGTATCAACGGATGCCATGAACCTCTTCCTCACATATCATTACCCAGGTAATGTCGGTGAGCTGGAGGAAGTAGTGGAACGGGCCGTCGCCCTGACTGAGGAAGATACCATTTTGCCAGATCACGTCTATCTTGGTCTTCCGCCCGTTGAGGGGAGGGGAAAATACAACCTGCTCAAAAACAAATTGGTCTGGGGATATTTCCAGAGCAGCGTATACCCGTTCCTGGTCCGTAGCTTCACCATGGTGGTATTCGCGTTCATTTTTTACTTCCTCTTCTTCGGATCGAGGGGCAGTGGCGAAAATATCGGCAACATCCTGGTCTTGTCCGTTTGGTGGCCGATCCTCTTTCTCATGTCTTTCTTCTCCGCCAGAAGCTGGTGCGCCATATGTCCCATCGGGGCTGTCTCGGGTTTCGTCCAGAGGTTTTTCAGCCTCCAACGGAAATTACCCCAAATCTTGAAGCGGACGGAACTTTGGATACCCGCCTTTTTCTTCGTACTTATCCTATGGGTGGAAAAGATTGCCAGGGCTCGTGAATTCCCTTTGCCCACTGGGTTCGTTTTGCTATCCATTACATTAGGGGCTATTATTTTCAGCCTCATTTTCGAAAGGAAAGTCTGGTGTCGGTACATCTGCGCCCTCGGCAATATGTGTGGAATCTATGCGATGGCCTCCATTCTGGAGGTGCGGGCCAATAGGAACGTCTGTATCAATGAGTGTAAAACCCATGACTGTTTTAAAGGGGGGAAAACCTATGGATGTCCGATGTTTCGTCATCCCCTTTTTCTGGAGGATAACCAGAGTTGCCGGGTCTGTACGTATTGTTTCCAGAACTGTCCCTACAGGTCTGTCCAGCTGAATTTGCGCCCACCTGGACAAGAAATATGGACCCAGACGAAACCGGTAAAAGGAGGGGCATTCTTTTCCCTCCTCTTGGCGAGCCTCTTGATTGTGGAAATCTTGCCGGATCTGCCCCAATCGGCGGTTTTTCTCAATTCGGCGATCCCTCTCCCGAAGGTCAACACCGACCTGGGTTACACGGTCCTCCTCATTGGCATCGTATTCTTGTCCTTGTTCC
>JAUWDQ010000228.1 GCA_030608745.1 Pseudomonadota bacterium
TTTCAGCCTGGATAAATTCTCCTCCCAATTTTGGCAGATGTTTGGAGAGGTATTCGGGGATGTCATTTTGTGGGGTGATGGGGTATCCAAAATAGAGCAGACATCCCGCGTCGATGGCCGCCATGGCAACGGCCTCGTTTCCCTTTACCAGTTCCCTTTCCATTAAAGGTTCCTCAAGGCGAGAATTCCTCTATTATTTCCACACAGCGATGGCTATATCCGGACAGATTTCAGCGCATAGGGCGCATCCGGTGCATTTACCGTCGGACTCCCATGTGGCAATGAAGTACCCATGTCCATTGATTTCATCCCCAATATTGATAAGGGCATGGGGGCATACCAAGGTACAGAGACCGCACCCCTTGCATCGCTCCCTATCGATTTCGATTTTGATCATAATTTAACGTCTTCGAGCTCGTTTTCCTTAAATATATCATCAAATTCTCGGCTAAAGTCAAGGGCACTGGTCACGGCTTTGGTGGAAGGTCATAGACTCCAGGGACGATCTCGTTTCCCAGACTGGTTCGCGTAACCCGAATTCCATGGTAAATTGCAGCTTAGCCGGTATGAATCCGGGCACATAACATGTTGACAATCCCAAGAGAATATGGTTTACAGAAAAACGTGGAAAAGGCCTCATGTATGTTTGGTCATTGAGGGGGCAGCCATGAAAACGCCACTTTGGACGCCATCGGAAGAACGGATAAAGCAGGCCAACATGACTCGGTTCATGGAATATGTCAACGAGAAGTATGGGAAGGAGCTTACATCATATCACGGACTCTATCAGTGGTCCATAGACAATATCCCCGACTTTTGGGCTTCGATGTGGGAGTTCGGTGAAATCAAATCTTCGAAGAATTACGAGGTAGTTGTCGATGACCCCAATAAAATGCCGGGCGCACAATGGTTTGTCGGTGCGAAGCTGAATTTTGCGGAAAACCTTCTGCGTTACCGGGATGATCGTATAGCCCTTATTTTCAAGGGCGAGGTTCACGATTCGGTCAAGGTAACCTATGCCGAGCTTTACGATAGGGTAGTGCGCTTGGCAAAATCACTGCGGGAGACGGGGGTCACGGTGGGAGATCGAGTAGCAGGGTTCATGCCCAACGTGATGGAAACGGTAATAGCCATGCTCGCGGCAGCCAGCATCGGGGCAACCTGGTCTTCCTGCTCACCTGACTTCGGCATCAAGGGTGTGCTGGATCGATTTGGACAGATCGAACCCAAGGTCCTCTTTACGGCCAACGGATACTCATACAACGGAAAACCCTTTGACTCACTGGGCCGGATCGCTGATATCCTCAAAGAGCTTCCTTCTATTCAAAAGGTAGTGGTCGTTCCCTATACGGAAAGGGAACCCGATATCAGCGACGTTCCCAATTCGGTCCAATATGGGGACTTCGTCTCCAAAGAGAGCGGCCTTGAGATAGAGTTTGAACAACTCCCGTTCGGACATCCGCTCTATATCATGTACTCCTCCGGTACAACTGGGTTGCCTAAGTGTATGGTTCAAAGTGCCGGGGGTATCCTTGTTCACCAGATAAAGGAATTGATGCTCCATACCGACGTCAAGAGAGTCGACACCATTTTCTATTTCACTACGTGTGGCTGGATGATGTGGAATTGGCTGGTGTGTTCCCTCGCCCTTGGTGCTACCGTGCTCCTCTTTGATGGATCGCCCTTTTATCCCGATCCCGGAGTCCTCTGGAAATTGGCCCAAGACGAGAAGATGACCGTATTCGGAACGAGCGCCAGGTATATCGCCGCCATCGAGAAGGAGGGTGTTAAACCGGGAAAGGAATATAATCTGACTCCCTTGAAGGCGGTGCTTTCGACGGGATCCCCCCTCCCCGTCGAGGGATTTGAATATATCTATCGCGAGGTCAAGGAAAACCTCCAGCTCGCCTCCATTTCGGGGGGGACGGATATCAATGGGTGTTTTGCACTGGGTAATCCCGTTGGTTCCGTTTATGGCGGAGAGCTCCAGTGCCGGGCCCTTGGCATGAAGGTCGAGGCCTTCGACGAGGATGGGCGACCGGTTAGAAACCAACAGGCGGAACTGGTGTGCACGGTCCCATTCCCCTCGATGCCCATCTATTTTTGGAAAGATCCCGACGGGGAAAAATATCGGAGCGCCTACTTCGAGAGGTATCCCGGCGTATGGCATCACGGAGACTTTATCGAGATTCGAGAGGATACTGGAGGCGTGATTATCTATGGGCGTTCCGATGCCACCCTCAACCCAGGAGGTGTCAGAATCGGGACCGCCGATATCTATAGTGTAGTGGAGACTCTGGACGAGGTTACGGATAGCATTGTGGTCGGGCAGAATTGGGAAAACGATGTTCGGATCATTCTCTTCGTTAAATTAGTCCAGGGCGTTCAGCTGACGGAAGATCTGGTCAAAAAGATCAAGAATGCTATAAGGGCGAATACTACCCTAAGGCACGTACCGGCTAAGATTATCCCGGTGGATGAAATCCCCTACACGATTAACATGAAGAAGGTGGAGTTGGCGGTGAAGAATGTGATTCACGGAAAACCGGTCCTGAATCGCGACGCCTTGGCCAACCCCGAGGCGTTGGACCTCTATAAGGATCTCCCAGAGCTCCAGACGTAGCGAGAAACTGAGGAGGGGAGGATAGAGAAGACCTTTGGTGTTTAGGCCTGGATAGCCGGAAAGATTTTCCGGCTCTTTCCGTCACCGATGGCAGCCGCTGCCTCTTCGACTCGCGATTCGCACTTTACCTCCGTTATCGGCCAAACTCCCTCTTGAGAATGGCTACCGTGGGATGGGGCCAGCAAAATGCGCTTGAGCAGATATGAGTTTGAGAAACTCGTTTCGAAGGCCCTGGAAGAGCTGCCCAAGAAATTTCGGGATAGGCTCGAGAATGTTGTGGTAGTGGTGGAGGATGACCCACCGGAGGAGGTCCTCCGCGGACTCGGGGTGAAGTCTCCTCTGCACCTGCTGGGACTCTACCAGGGAGTTCCCTTAAAGCACAGGGGAATCAGGTACGGGAATGTCTTGCCCGACCGGATAGTTATCTATCAAAGGCCCATCGAGGCCACAGCCCGAACTCAAGGAGAAGTTATCAGACAGATTCGAAGGACGGTCATGCACGAAGTCGGCCACTACTTCGGCTTGGCCGAAACCGATCTAAGGGAGATCGAAGGGGATAAATAAAGGGGGGTGGGGGTGGTCGACCGGACCCTCAGAGCAGGGATTGTTAGGTGAAAGGAGGTGATGGAAAAAACCTAACATAATTAGTCGGCGGCGAGCAAGTTGCATTTCTCTGATATTCGCCCATAGTCATTACTGAACTATACGCCCCCAAATACAAATTAAAAATATCACAATCTCGAAAAAAAATCAAGACCTGGAGCTACCGAAGTTTCCTCGGTTTAGAGAGAGCAGCCTTGTCCCTTTGCTTCAATGCTTCGCGAGGTAGCCCTTTCGGGGTTTCCAAGCTCCACTTTCCTGATCACCAAGATGATACATCTCGCGTAGATGTCCACTATCTTGCTATAGTGGTGCTTTCCGTGGTATTTTTTCTGGGGTGAAAAATGGTCGTACTAGCTATTGAATCCTCCTGTGATGAGACAGCGGCGGCAGTGATCGTGGGGGGTGAAAAGGCTCTTTCCAACATCGTCTCTTCCCAAACCCAAGTACATCGCAAGTACGGAGGCGTTGTTCCAGAACTGGCTTCTCGGAAGCATATCGAGGCCATCATTCCCGTCATAAACGAGGCCTTAGGCAAAGCGGGCATTACCCTGGAGCACGTGGAGGGGATCGCCGTCACAAACGGACCCGGATTAATAGGCTCCCTATTGGTGGGGCTTTCGGTTGCCAAGGCAATTGCCTATGCCCGGAACCTGCCCTTCGTTGGGGTGAACCATGTGGAGGGACATCTATCGGCGATCCTTCTGGAAAATCCGCGATTGCGATTTCCTTTCGTTGGGCTCGTTGTTTCAGGAGGTCACACCTGCCTCTATCGGGTAGACCATTTAGGAAGTTACAAATGGCTTGGTGGCACCAGGGACGATGCGGCGGGGGAGGCATTCGATAAGGTCGCAAAACTCTTAAACCTCGGATACCCGGGGGGGCCGGTAATCGATGAAGTCGCAAGAAATGGAGACCCACAAGCGATTTCCTTCCCAAGGGCTTTCATCTCCAAGGATTCCTTTGATTTTAGCTTCAGTGGGATCAAGACCTCCGTACTCCATTATGTGAGGGAA
>JAUWDQ010000039.1 GCA_030608745.1 Pseudomonadota bacterium
GGACTACGAATCCGTAGGTCGGGTGTTCGAATCACCCTGGGCGCACCAGTGATTTCAAGTAGTTAGGTTGATTCATCTGACTGCTTTTTTTGTTTTCCGGGTAAACTATACCTATTTTACACCCATCGGGTCTGAAGAATACCTTCACTACCTTATTGGTTCCACCCCTTGCCCCTTTCCCTGCCAGGAGAAAAGATCCACTGAAATGTCTGAGGTTGTGGAGGATCAAGTTGGAAACAAAAGCTATCGAAGGATAAAAAGGGGCACGCGCAGCGATCGCAAGGGAATTTCCACAATTCATTTTTAAGGGGTCGTTCCTCAGACGGGACATCTCGGCCCCTGGCCGTGAACCCGTGGACCTGTCGGAATATCCATAAGGAATATATGGGGTTGGCGGATAGTGACTTTTGGGCGAACTTGTCCTTGAATCTTTCAGACCCTATGCTATAATCGCATTGGGGGCCGATAGGGAGAAGAAGGAATCTGTCAGCCATTCCGATTTCTTGCATCTATTACAGGACTTTATTATAGCTAGCAGGTTCTACCCATCGAAGGCTGTAAGCATGGTAAAGTCCCAATTGCAATCGGTAGAAAAAATCGTTCAACACGTACTCAACGATGAAAGATGTATGGAGATGGCCTTGGAAGAGGCGCATATTGGGGCGATGGAAGGCGAAGTTCCCATTGGTGCCGTCCTGATAAAAGGGGGGGATATCATCGCGAGGGATCATAACCGCTGTATCCAGCTCAATGATCCCACCGCCCATGCTGAAATCTTGGTTATTCGAGAAGGAGGACGGGTATTAGGGAATTATCGACTTCCCGAAACTACCCTTTATGTAACCGTTGAACCCTGTTCTATGTGTGTGGGTGCGATTACCCAAGGGAGGATTGGGAGACTCGTTTACGGTGCTCCTGAGGATAAGATGGGGGCTGTGAGCTCAAAATTTCCCCTCTTGAATGACCCTGGTTTAAATCACCGGGTAGAGGTAAACGGAGGCATTTTGAAACGGGAGTGTTCCGAAATAATCCAGGGTTTTTTCAGGGGAAGGCGTTGATAGGGTTCGGGAGGGAATTCGGAGAGGTACCGAAGCGGTCATAACGGGGCCGACTCGAAATCGGCTGTCCTGGGAAACTGGGACCGTGGGTTCGAATCCCACCCTCTCCGCCATTTCTCTACCTTGCGGGGATGGGGGTGGGAGATAACGGGTTTATGCCCGTGTTCTGTTGTCTCATCAATCCAGGGAGAGATGCCCGAGTTGGTTTAAGGGGCACGACTGGAAATCGTGTGTACGCCCAAAAGGTGTACCGAGGGTTCGAATCCCTCTCTCTCCGCCATAATTCTTGCTTTGAACAAGGCGAGCTGTAGAAAGAATTGGATGTCTCAATGAGTTGATAGCCGGGTCCTGCGCAGCAAAGGATTACAAACCCCGTCAGGTCCGGGAGGGAGCAGCGGTAGTAATCATTTTGTGTGCCGCAGGGTTACCTGGCTATCAACTTCTTAAAAATATTTTGAGCAGGGAAGAGCTCCTTTTTCAGAAATCTCATAAGTCCCTGAAGAACGCCGGAAAGGTGAATACCCGCGGTAAAGATTTGAGGATGCGCTGATGTCCTATCTGGTTTTGGCTCGAAAGTGGAGACCTCAGAGTTTTGAGGATGTGATTGGGCAGCGTCACATTACGAAGACACTCCAGAATGCCATCGCCGCCGATCGAGTTGCCCATGCCCTCTTGTTTGCTGGAGCGAGAGGAGTGGGGAAGACCTCAATGGCTCGAATCCTCGCTAAAGCGCTCAACTGTCAAGAGGGGACCAAGCCCGTTCCCTGTAATGGGTGTGAAAACTGTAAGGAGATATCATCGGCGACTTCGATGGATGTACTCGAGATAGACGGAGCTTCCAACAGGGGGATCGATGAAATCAGGGAACTCCGGGAAAACGTGAAATATTCCCCGGCCAAGAGCACTTTTAAGATCTTCATCATCGATGAAGTCCATATGTTGACCCCCCCGGCATTTAATGCCCTCCTCAAGACCCTGGAGGAACCCCCGCCTCGCGTGGTTTTCATCCTCGCCACCACGGAACCCCATAAAATTCCGCTGACTATCCTCTCCCGTTGTCAGAGGTTCGACTTCAAGAGGATTCCCGGAAAGGAGATTTTTCAAAGGTTGAAGGAGATAGTTTCCCAGGAGGGTGTCGAGGTAAGCGATAAGGGACTCCTGCTCATGGCTAGGGGGGCCAGGGGGAGTTTGAGGGATGCCCAAAGCCTTTTGGATCAGACCATCTCATTTGCAGGAAAGAAGATAAAAGATGAGGATGTGAAGGAGGTCTTGGGCGTTGTAGACAGCGCCATAGTGTTCGAAATCCTCACTGCCATTGCCAAAGGTGATACGGGGAAATGTCTCGATATCGTCGATGACATCTATACGTCTGGCCACGACATTCGCCGGTTTTGCCGAGAGCTTCTTGAGCATCTCAGAGACCTCATGGTGGTCAAAATCGGCGGAGACCCAAAGCAGTTGACGGACTTGCAGGGGAAGGAGATCGAGGATTTGGTGAGCCAGTCAGAGGAGTTCTCCCTCGAACAAATTCATCGATTGTTCACTATCCTCCTCAAATCGGAAGAGGACATCTCCAGGTCGACCTTTCCAAAGGTGATCATGGAGTTAGCCCTTGTCAAAATGGCCACCCTTCGGCCATTGGTCCCACTGGACGAAATCATGGATAAGCTCAATGAGTTGGAGTCGAGCCTTACGGGTTACTCGTCTAATATGACAATTGGTGAATTGGGGGGGGAGGAGGGTCCGGATTCCCAAACCGGCGTTCCCCCCATCTCAGTGGAAGAGGGGGAGGAGGTCCATCTTGACTCCGCCAAGGAAATGGGGAAGGAAGATCCTGGGAAGGCCAACTTGGAGGAAAATTGGGCCAAGTTGATCGATTATATTAAGGCACAAAACCCCATCTTAGGGTCATTCCTCAGGTATGGGCGGCTTCTTCGTTTGGACGATGAGAAGATCGAAATCGGATTCGAGAAAGGCTCTTTCTACCTGGAGAAGATGTCGGAGGAGGGAAACAGAAAACAGTGTGAGGAAGTTTGTCGTAATTTCTTTAAGAAGGAGCTGAAGATAGTCTTTAGGGATTTTGCGGGAGAGATGAGTGGGACCGGTGCTGAAAAGGGAGAAAATGAGGAGCCGACCGATAGGGAAAGGCACCTTCGAAAAGAGGCTATGGAAAATCCTGTGATTCGGGAGGCCGTTAAGATCTTCGATGGAACCATTGAGGATATCAAGACGGGGACAGGGTTTAAATCCTAATTCCCTGATAGGGATGGAGGGCACGTTTATGACAAAAGGCCTTGGAGGAATGGTAAAACAGGCACAGATGATTCAGGCCCAATTGGCAAAAATCCAAGAGGAAATGGCGGGGAAAACGATCGAGGCCTCTTCCGGCGGAGGGATGGTGAGCGTCGTGATGAGCGGGAAACAGGAGCTGATCTCCATAAAGATCGAACGGGAGGTGGTCAATCCCGACGATATCGACATGCTTCAGGATTTAGTCCTGGCGGCCGTAAATGAGGGGATCAGAAAATCTCAGGAGATGGTTGCCGAGGAGATGAAGAGGCTTACGGGGGGGCTGAGTATTCCGGGGTTATTCTAAGGTATCATATGAACGGATGGAGGATGAGAGGAGATGCCTACCCACGCCGAACCCGTTGAGCGATTGATCAACGAGCTGAGCAAACTTCCGGGAATCGGGCGAAAGACCGCAGCTCGGTTGGCTTTTCATATCCTTCGTATCCCCAAGAGGGAGGCCCAGGAACTGGCTCGGGGGATCATCGACGTGAAGGAGAGGATTCACCCCTGCTCGGTGTGCTTTAACTTGACGGACCAAGACCCATGCCGGATCTGTTGCGATTCCAGAAGAAACGATGAGGTCATTTGCGTGGTTGAGGAGCCCAATGACCTGATGGCCATCGAAGGGACTGGGGATTTTCGTGGCAAGTACCACGTCCTTCATGGCACGCTATCTCCGTTGGAGGGAATTGGTCCGGAGGATATCAAGGTCAAAGAACTCCTGAGGAGGCTTGAAGCCGGCAGGGTGAAAGAGGTAATCATGGCCACCAATCCCAATGTTGAGGGGGGGGCTACCGCCCTTTACCTTACCGAGCTGATTAAACCCCTTGGGGTGAAGGTTACCCGCATCGCTTATGGGATCCCCATGGGTGGGGACATCGAATATACAGACGGGGTTACCTTGGTTAAGGCCTTGGAGGGGCGGAGGGAGGTTTGAGAATGCCACGGGGTTCTTGGTATAATTTAATGGAATTTTGTGTAGAAAAAACTGGATTTTCCCCCTAAAAATTTTTATAATAGTTTGTTCTTTTTTTAACAAAGAGGGAGTGAAGATGATCGAGATCAGATTTCATGGTCGTGGAGGGCAGGGTGCGGTAACTTCGGCGGAGCTCCTCGCCCATGCAGCCATCAATGAAGGTCGATATGCTCAGGCATTTCCGAGTTTCGGGCCCGAGAGGAGAGGGGCTCCTGTTGTGGCCTATTGCCGAATTTCAGACGACCCCATCCGAATTAGGGCCAGCATTTATGAGCCAGACTTTGTGGTAGTCTTGGATTACTCCATTTTGCGGATCGTGGATGTTACCGCTGGCCTCAAACATCCCCATGGGATATTGGTTACCGATTCCAAATTTCCGGGGGAGAAGGTGAGGGCGGATTTGAACATCAAGGGCAAATTGGCCGCGGTGGATGCAAAGGGGATTGCCATGGAGGTATTGGGTTTGGCCATTACCAATACCACCATGCTCGGTTCTCTGGTAAAAGTGTCGAATGTGATCCAGAAGGATTCTCTCATCGAGCCCCTGAAGGAACGATTCGGGCGAATTGCGGATAAGAATATCGCCGCGTATGAAAGGGCCTTTAAAGAGACGGTAGTAGTGGATGGATAGATGACAATTCCAAGAACAAAGGAGATGAGAAAAGGTGAAGAGGGAGCAGGAATACACGTGGACGGATTTTGAACGCGGTTATGTGATCACGGAGCCGGGGAGCTCCCGGGAATACCACACGGGGGACTGGAGGTCTCAGCGACCCATCTTCGATAAGGAGAGGTGTATCAAGTGCGGTGTCTGCTGGATTTTCTGTCCCGATAGCGCTATCCGATTCGATGCTGAGGGACATGCGGAGACGGACCTCGATTACTGTAAGGGCTGCGGAATTTGCGTCAGGGAGTGCTTGCCCGGAGCCATTACCATGGTAGATGAGGAGGATTAGAGATGGGAAAGAGAGTGGGTATGGAGGTCTCCATCGCGGCCAGCGAGGCGGTGAGGTTAGCCAACGTCGATGTGATTGCGGCCTACCCCATCACGCCTCAGACCCATATCGTTGAGCATCTGTCGGAATTCGTCAACAATGGGGAGCTGGACGCTGAGTTTGTACCGGTGGAGTCCGAGCATTCGGCCATGAGCGTCTGCACGGGATGTGCGGCTGTGGGCGCGAGGAGTTTTACCTGCACCAGCTCTCAGGGTTTGATCCTCATGAGCGAGATAGTATATTGCACGGCGGCCATGAGGCTTCCCGTCGTCATGGTGCTTGCCAACCGTTCCCTTTCAAACCCCATCAGTATCTGGAACGACCACACCGACGTCATGTCCATCCGGGATTGCGGATGGATTCAGTATTTCGCCGAAAATGGGCAGGACGTCCTCGATCACGTCCTCATCAGCTATCGGGTAGGGGAGGACAGAGATGTTATGCTTCCGGTGATCGTCAATATGGATGGATTTAGCCTGAGCCATGTGGTTGAGCCGGTGGAGTTGGTGGACCAGGAGACGGTGGATAAGTTCTTACCTCCCTACAAGCCTTCCGTTGTGTTAGATCCTACTCACCCGGTAACCATGGGGGCTATCGTTCTTCCATCCTGCTATACGGAGACGAAAAAGGCCCAGGATGAGGCAGTGAAAGCTTCCATGCCGATTATCCTGAAGGGTTGGCAGGAGTTCGGGGATCTAACGGGTCGTTATTATCATCCCATCGAGGAATATCGGACCGAGGGTGCGGAGGTATTGCTGGTGACCATGGGGGGGATTAGTGAGACGGCTATGTGGGCCGTGGACCAGATGCGAGAAAAGGGGCGTTCCGTTGGTCTTCTCAAGATGCGACTGTGGAGGCCCTTTCCCTTTGAAGAATTTCGCAAGGCTGCCTTGAAAGCGAGGATGTTGGTGGTCGTGGATCGGGCCATCTCCTATGGAGGACCCGGTGGTCCGGTGGCCAGTGAGCTGAGGTCGGCCCTTTACAATGAGCCGAAACGACCCATTGTGGCGAATTTCATCGCCGGGCTTGCAAGCCGGGATGTTGCCCCGTTCGATTTCATTGAAATGGTGGATAGGGCCGAGGGGGCTTGCAAAAAGGGAACGGAACCCGAATATGAGATTTATGGGGTGAGGGAATAATGGAAAAGTTGAATGTCTATGCGGCGAAGTTGGTTCCGAAAAACGAGAATTTCGGTCAGGGTCATCGTGCGTGTCAGGGATGTGCCGAGGCCCTGGCGGTAAGGCTGGCCGGGAAGGCTTTGGGTAAGAGCGTGATCACCGTCAGTGCCACGGGCTGTATGGAGGTGGTATCAACACCCTTTCCCTATACCTCCTGGAATGTGCCCTGGATACACGTGGCCTTCGAAAATGCGGCCGCGGTTGCCTCTGGTGTTGAGAGCGGTTTAAAGGCCTTGATGAGAAAGGGAAGGATGCCTCAGAGGAAGATATTCGTCCTGGCCCTGGCAGGGGATGGGGGGACCAGCGATATCGGGGTGCAGGCAATTTCGGGGGCCCTGGAGAGGGGACACGACTTCCTCTATATCTGTACGGACAACGAGGCTTACATGAACACGGGAATCCAGCGCTCCTCCGCAACGCCATGGGGAGCCTCGACGACGACCTCTCCAGCGGGGAAGGTGATTCCTGGACAGGCCACCTGGAAGAAGAATATGGCCGCCATCGCGGCGGCCCACGACATCCCCTATGTGGCCACGGCATGTCCCAGTTATCCATTCGATTTGATGGAGAAGGTGAAGAAGGGGGCCCGAGTCCATGGACCGGCCTATATTCATGTCTTGGCGGTTTGCCCGACGGGGTGGAGGTCAGCGCCGGATCTGAGCATTCGATTGGGGAGGTTGGCAGTGGAGACCGGGATTTTCCCCCTTTATGAGGTGATCGATGGGAAATACAAAATCAGTATAGATCTACCCAAGCTTCGACCAGTGGAGGACTATTTTCGCCTCCAGGGAAGGTTCCGACACCTGACAAAGGATATGATCGAGAAAATTCAGGAGAGGGTTACACGGGAATACGAGAAACTCAAGATGCAGGAGAGGATGACCGGAGGAGAATAATGGAACTGAGGGAGGTAGACCAAGTCCTTAAAGAGTATGGATATGAGGAATCGGCCATTTTGCCCATTCTCCAGGATATCCAGGACAGGGATCGCTATCTGGCAAAGGAGGTCTGCGAGCACATCGCAGAGAAATTGAGCATCCCTGTTACACGGGTCTATCGGCTGGCCACCTTTTATCGGGCATTTAGCCTTACCCCTCGGGGTCGTCACCTGGTCAGTTGCTGTATGGGGACGGCCTGTCACGTTCGTGGCGCCCCGCGGGTATTGGATAAGCTCGAGATGGATTTGAGTATCGAGCCCGGGGGGACGACCAAGGACTTGATGTTCAGCCTGGAGTCGGTTAATTGTCTCGGTGCCTGTGCGACTGGTCCGCTGGTTGTTATTGATGGCCATTACTATGGCCACATGAGTTCAATAAAAATAGATTCGGTTTTGAAGGAGTATAAGAAACCGCCGAAAGGTGAAAAAGATGAGGGAAAGACTAAGAAATCCGGAAAATCTCGAAAGACTGAGGCAAAAGCTTCAAAAAGAAAGGGACCCCAATAAACGGCGAATCACCGTCTGTGCTGGGACGGGTTGTGGTGCCTACGGTTGTGGAGAAATCATTTCCGCCCTCAAAAAGGAGCTGAGGAAGAGGAAGCTTCAGCAGGATGTGGAGATCAAGGTGACGGGTTGCCACGGGTTCTGCGAGAGGGGTCCCCTCTTGGTGATCAATCCCCAGAAGCTCTTCTATCAAAAAGTCCAGGTGGAGGATGTGCCGGAGGTTCTCTCGGAAACCATCGAAAAGGGGAATGTCATCGATCGACTCCTCTATGTCAACCCCGTAACAGGGGAGAAGATCGTCCATGAGGATGAGGTTCCCTTCTATAAGCTCCAGGAGAGGATTATCTTCGGGAAGAACGGCAGCATCGATCCGACATCTATTGAGGACTACATCGCAATAGGGGGATATAAGGCACTGGTCAAGGCCCTTTTCAATATGTCCCCCGAGGAGATCATCGAGTCGGTGAAAAGATCGGGGCTTCGGGGGCGTGGGGGTGGCGGATTTCCCACCGGGCTCAAATGGGAGAGCTGTCGGAAGGCGCCTGGTGAACCCAGGTACGTGATCTGCAACGCGGACGAGGGGGACCCGGGGGCCTATATGGACAGGAGTCTCCTTGAGGGAAATCCCCACAGCGTACTGGAGGGGATGCTTATCGGGGCTTACGCCATAGGATCTAACCAGGGACACGTATTCGTTAGGAAAGAGTATCCCCTGGCCGTCCAGAACCTAAGGATTGCCCTACAACAGGCCGAGGAATACGGGCTGCTGGGGGAGGGTATCCTCGGCACGGGCTTCGATTTTTCGGTGAGGATCAACAGGGGAGGGGGCGCTTTTGTCTGCGGGGAATCCAGTGCTTTGATGGCCTCCCTGGAAGGACAACCGGGCGAACCAAGGCCAAAACATATCCATACGGTAATAAGCGGTCTCCATGATAAGCCAACCAACTTGAATAACGTGGAAACCTGGGCCAACGTTCCCGTCATCATCGATAAGGGAGACCAGTGGTATGCCCAGCTCGGAACGGAAGGGAGCAAGGGGACCAAGATCTTCTCCCTGGTGGGGAAGGTGAACAATACGGGGTTGGTGGAGGTGCCCATGGGTATCACCCTGAGGGAGATCGTATATGACATTGGCGGTGGGATCCCCGGGGGGAAAAAGTTCAAAGCCGTTCAGACGGGGGGTCCCTCGGGCGGGTGCATCCCGGAATCGCTGTTAGACATTCCCGTAGATTTCGATAGGTTGACCGAGGTGGGGTCCATGATGGGTTCAGGGGGGATGATCGTCATGGACGAGGGCAACTGCATGGTGGATGTGGCCAAGTATTTCATAAATTTCCTCAGGGATGAATCCTGTGGGAAATGTACCTCCTGCCGTGAGGGGACCCAAAGGATGTACGAGATCTTGAACGACATCACGGAAGGGAAGGGGAAGAGGGGCGATGTCGAGCTCCTGGAGGAATTGGGATGGGTAGTGGCTGAGGCTTCCCTCTGTGCCCTTGGCGGAACGGCCCCGAACCCGGTCTTGAGCACGATCCAGTATTTCAGGGATGAATATGAGGCACATATCGAGGAGAAACAGTGTCCGGCCGGTGTGTGTAAGGCGCTGATTCAGTATACTATCGATTCCGAACTGTGTACGGCCTGCGGCCGGTGCCGGAAGGCCTGCCCGAGCGATGCCATTTCGGGGGCGAAGAAGGTTCCCCACAAGATAGACCAGGAGAAGTGCGTAAAATGCGGCATGTGTGTTGAGTCTTGTAAATTTGACGCGGTAAAGGTCCAATAATATTCGGTGGAAAACGGAGAGGAATGAAGACGATGATTGAATTTACCATTGACGGAGTCGGGGTTGAAGGGGAGGAGGGAAGTAACGTACTGCCCGTTGCATTGGAAAATGGTTTCGAGATTCCACACCTGTGCTATCACGATGAGGTGTCCCCGTATGGGGCCTGCCGGCTTTGCCTGGTAGAGGTGGAGCGGGGAGGCAGAAGGAGAATGACGGCTTCCTGTACGTATCCGGTCCAGGAGGGGATCCAGGTCTTCACTGATACGGAAAAGGTCCGAAAGGCAAGGAGGATGATTATAGAGCTCTTGCTGGCCAGGTGTCCGGACAGGGAAACTCTCCAGGAGTTGGCATCTCAGATGGGAATCGAGAAACCGAGGTTCGAGTTGCGCGAGGAGGAGTGCATCCTCTGCGGGCTGTGCGAAAGGGTATGCCGGGAGGTCGTTGGCGCCAATGCCATCAGCTTTTTCAGTCGCGGGCATAAGAGGGAAATGGGCCCTCCTTTCAGGGACCCCAAGGTTTGCATCGCTTGTGGGGCCTGTGTCTACGTCTGCCCCGTCGATTGTATCAAAATGGAGGAGACGAAGGAGGAGCGGACCATCGTGAGGTGGGAGAGAACCCTGCCGATGAAGAAATGCAAAACGTGTGGTCAGAGTTTCGCCCCATGGTTTCAGCTTGAGTACATCAAGGAAAAGGTCAAGCTTCCGAAGGATTTCCTCGATGTCTGCCCGGACTGCAGGGGATAAGTGAGTTTCCGTTGGAATGACCCTCTGGGGGCTGGGAAGATCGGACGAGGAGGTGATGGATATGGCATTCATGAGATGGGATCCTCTGAAGGACTTGATGGAAATCCAGGAGAGGATGAATAGGCTCTGCGACGTGACCTTCGGCCGAAGGAGGGGGGAGGTGCTGCCGAGGAGCACGTGGACCCCTTCGGTGGATATCTACGAGACGGGAGATGAGATTGTCGTCGAGGTCGAACTTCCTGAGATTGACGTGGATGACCTTACCGTGGACATAGAGGGGAATATTCTGACCATCAGGGGGGAGAGGCCCTTGAGCAAGGAAACCAAGCCGGAACAATACCATCTCGTCGAGAGGTGTTATGGCCCCTTCAGCCGCTCCTTTACCCTTCCCGATTCAGTTGATCCCGGGGGAATAAGGGGGAACTATAAGAATGGGATACTTGCGTTGAAGTTGCCAAAAAAGGGGGGGCCAAAACGGATCGCTATTGAGGAGTGATGGGGAGGAGATTTCCTCCCTATTTTTTTTGGGGGAATCAAACGGATGGTTCCACGTATCTTAACAGCGTATAAACCCAATTTATCCCCAGAATTTCAGAATTCCTCCCTAGGTGAAATGAATCCATAATTATTGTGGAAAGTAATTCTTTTCGCAATTTCCTCTCAGGAAAATTTCTTGAAATCGGGAGAAAATCAGAGTAATTTCAAGGAAATCTTAGAATTCATGAGATTTTTGAATTTTTGAACGTTCATCACACTATTGTAAAAATTGGCCATTTGATTGTATTTATAAAAAAAATTGAAAAAATCATGGCTATATAATTTCCCGTAAAACTGCCAAAAATGGGGCTTGACTTTGGCGTGGATTTGATGTAATTAAATAAAATAAACAAATTCAAAAAAATAAACATAATAAATAAAATAAACGTGAAAAAGACCGCATTTACGACCTTCGATATAGCCCGAATGTGTCACGTTTCAGGGGAGACCGCCAAGCGATGGGTTGAGGAAGCGAAGATCAAAGGGTATCGGGTCGGAACCTCGGGACATTGGCGAATACTACCAAAGGATTTAGCTTTGTTTCTGAAGAGTAACAACATCCCCTTTCCAGAACCTGAGGAAGTAGGTATTGACCTGAAAGCCTTGGTGGATGACAAGAGCTCGGCAACATTCTGTTGGGAATTCTTTAAAAATAAAATGAATGCTCACATCCGCTCTGAAGGGAGCTGTGAAGATTGTCTTGTTCATAAGACTAAGTCCATCAATTGCTATGCTCTCAGAGGGGAGGTGGAACATAAGAGGATTTACTGCATCCATTTCTGCGAGGATTGTGCGTATTTCCTTTTTCAGAAGAAGGAAATACTCCCCAAGATTTAACCACATCTCCATACGCTAGGAACTTCTCTTATGCTTGGAGAATTATGAGCTCTCGCTATAGCAACAATTACTCTGTGTTTCTGAGCCCAGAGTATCTATTTTGATATTGTATGCCTTCGAGGTCCACCAGTCGGAACGGGCATTTCTGGAAACGCAAAAGTAAAATGATCGCAAGATACCCATCTTCTCCAAAACCATCGAGGGGATGACTTCTTCGTCAGGGAGTGTACACCCTCTGGGAGATTGAGATAAGGCTACAATTGAGGCAAAGGAGGTAAAAGGGATGCTGCGGCAAAAAGGCAAAGGTATCGGGTATCTTTGGGTTTTGATTCTGATTTTCCTGGGATATTTCCTCCTCTGGGGCACCTCCAGTACCGTGCGGACCCAAGAAAAGAGCAGTTGTGTCTCCTGTCACACCAACTCCAGAGAACTCATCAAATTAAGCCAGATCATACTCAAAATGCGGCCGCCGGTCAAATCAGAAGAGACAAAGGGAGAGGGGTGAGGCGGCGAGTTGGCTCCGTTGGAGCTATACGAAAAGGTTTTGGTGGAGGATGAGTTTTTGGAGACTGACCACGGCCAGATTCCCTGTGTGGACTGCCATGGAGGCAACCCGGACGATAGCAACTGGGAGACCGCTCATAAAGGGGTCATCAAGGATCCTACCTTCCCGGACGCGTCAAAGGTGTGTGGCGATTGCCATGAGGATATTGTCAAACTCGGGAAATCGAGTCTCCATGTCTCCCTCTTGCCCTATCGTGTCATCATGGACAGGAGAGCAACCCCAGATGAATCGGTTAAGAAGGCCATCGACAAGGCCATGGGAAACCACTGTATGGGATGCCACAGCAGCTGCGGTCAGTGTCATGTCAGCAGACCCGACTCGGTGGACGGGGGGTTTGTTCAAGGTCACAACTTCATGAAGACGCCTCCCATGGCAACCAACTGCACCTCTTGCCATGGAAGTCGTTTGGAGAAGGAGTTCACAGGGAAGAACCCCGGGATCCCGGGAGACGTCCATTTTGTGAAAAAGAATATGCAATGTGTCTCCTGCCACAAGGCCGGCGAGATGCACGGTGACGGCAAGGAATATCAGAGTATGCATGACGTGGCCAGCGGTCCGAAATGTGTTGATTGTCATCAGGATGCGGGAAAGGCGACCTCCAAGAAAAAGGTACACAGGCTCCACTATGAGACCGTGAGTTGCACCGTGTGCCATTCTCTTCAGTACAAGCACTGTTACGGCTGTCACGTGGGAAAGGATAGCAAGGGGCTCCCTTACTATCAGACTGAAAAGACGATCATGGATTTCAAGATCGGTCTCAACTCCACGATCACCAAAGAGCGGCCCTACAAATTTATCACTGTGCGGCATGTTCCAACGAACCCGGGTCTCTTTGACTACTATGTGAAGGACGGGCTGAAAAATTTCGATCGGGTTCCAACCTGGAAGCCCACAACGCCTCACAATATCCAGTTGAAGACCCCTCAGAATAAAAGCTGCAAAAAATGTCACAAGAAAAAGAGGCTCTTTCTCACTGAGGAAGACGTGGAAGCCGAGGAGAGGGAAGCGAATCGGTCGGTCATGGTCCCGGAATCAGAGATACCCACGAAGACAAAGAAGAGGTGATCGTCGATATCGTTGACTCTATCCAACGCTGGAAAAAATACATAGAGAGAGGAGGTGAGAGAGTCCATGATAAACAATCGATTCATGAGAGGCATTTTGGCCCTCTCGCTGCTGCTTGCCCTGGTCCTGTCTTTTGGTTGTGCGGCGAAAAAGCCCATGACCACCCAGGAGATGGAGGCTGAGGCCAGGAAACACATCGAAGAGATTTCCATGGCTGACGCTAAAGTAGAACTCGATTTAGGTGAAGCGATCTTCCTGGATGTCAGGGAGCCAGAGGAGTATAAAAAGGGCCACATTCCGAAGGCCAAGCATTTGCCAAGGGGTCTGCTTGAATACAAGATCGCCAAGATAATCCCTAACAAATCGGCCCGGGTCATTGCCTACTGCAAGGTTGGCGGGAGAGGTTGTCTTGCGGCAGAGACTCTGGGGCGTCTGGGATATACAGACGTTGCCAACATGGCAGGTGGCTGGAAGGCCTGGGTGAAGGCCGGTTACCCCGTGGAGTAATTGTGATTAGGGGAACAAAAGAAAAGAAGGGGGGAGTTTTCCCCCCTTCTTTTCTTTAATCTTGACGGCTTCGTAAAAAGTCCATCTGCCGTTCGACATGCTCACGGCCCTGAGCAAAGCCGAAAGGCTGCGTTCCGCTTCATCCCCTGCCCTGTTAAATTGAAGGCAGCCATATCAAGAGATATGGGATATAGAAGCTGCTTGAAAACAGTAACATCAAACGAAGAAAATATTTAACAGGGTAAATCACTGCAGCGTACTTCTATGTACGCCTCATTCCTCAGGATTTGCGCGCCTTGCATCTGGATCTTTTTTCTTTGCCGTCTTATTTCGACTTTTTACAATGACGTCAATCTTTGTATTA
>JAUWDQ010000142.1 GCA_030608745.1 Pseudomonadota bacterium
GATTATGAATTAGGTGGATCACCAGCAGGAATATATTCCAAATCTGGAGATATAACATCTAATTCATTAAAATCGTCTTGGAAGGACAAATCCCTGGCCGATAGCGCAGGAAAGGGTTTCCCCCCCATACCAGACTTCACCATAGACCTTCTTCTTCCATTCCGAGGATGGGATGAGCCCGGGCTTTTCATCGTTGAGGGAGACTCCCGTCGGTTTACCGAAGCCAAAACCCCGTGCATGCTTGGCCAACCTGTCAATCCCCAGGCGTTGGCCGACTTGATAAAAGAAGACATCGCAGGATTCCACAAGGGCACGGTGAAGATTTACTTTCCCGTGCCCCCCTTTTCTCCAGCATCGGTACGTACGATTTCCAAACCGGTAGCTCCCCCCACAGGAAAGGATTTCTTGGGGAGAGATAACCCCTTCCTCCAAACCAGCAATAGCGGTTATCACCTTAAACACCGATCCCGGAGCATATTGACCCTGTATGGCCCTATTCTGCAAAGGGTAAAAGGGATTTTGGATCAGGTTTTCCCAATCGTCGTGATTGATCCTCCCCGCAAAGAGGGAGGGGTCGTAGGAGGGGTGGCTGGCCATGGCCAGGATTTTGCCGTTTTGTGGGTTCATGGCCACAATAACCCCTTCTTTTCCCTGGAGCAGGGTTTCACAGGTCATCTGGAGATCGAGGTCAATGGTGAGAAAGACGTTATTTCCAGGGTAGGGCTCGGCCCGTTGCAATACCTTTATCTCCCTCCCAAGGGCATCTACTTCGACCTGTCGGCCCCCATCCATCCCTTTGAGGAAGGGTTCCCATTGTTGTTCGACCCCGTATTTCCCAATGAAGTCGCCCATTTTATATCCCTTGAATCGATTCTGTTTAAGTTCATGGCCGTCGATTTCCCCAAGGTAGCCCACCAGGTGAGAGGCCATATGTTCATAGTTATAGGCCCGCCTGGGACGAAGATCGACGATTAATCCGGGGAGATCCAATTGATGAGTTTTGAAGAGGGCCAAATGTAACCTGCTGATGTCCGATTGGATTCGAATTGGTTTGAACGGGGGCCTGTGTTTATTGGCTTCCAGCCTTTTTTCAACTTCTTGGGGCGTAACCTTCAATATACGGTGCAAAAACTCGGTGGTTTTCTTCATATCCACGATATCTTCCGGAACCAGGAGCACCTCGAAGCTGGGCCGGTTATCTATGAGAATTCGCCCCCTTCGATCCAAGATCATTCCCCGGCTGGCTGGTATCTCGCGGATTCTTATCCGATTATGTTTTGACAACCTGGAAAACTCTCCCCCCTTAATGATTTGGAGGTGCCACATTCTCAAAAACAGGACCAGAAAACCAATAAGGCCGATGATCAAAAATACCTTATACCTACGCTGCAGATCCTCTATGCCTTCAGAGCCCAATCGCATTTAGTAACCCACCAATTTCCTGATTATTTCACAGGTTCCCCCTGTGAGAGCGGGGGAACGCATTTGATCAGTGCTATGAAGAAAGGTCCTACCAATCCCGTAATGAGGGATCGTGGGATGATGAACAGAAAAAAGGGAGAGAGGAGATTTTCGATGGGGCTCACCATCCCGAGGATTGAAATGATGATAAATCCCTCGATGATGCTAAATAAAAAGATGGTCCCCGCCTGGAACAGGGGGCTTCTTACATAAAATCGGTCCCTGATGAGAATGGTTAAAAAGAAGATGGCGGTTTTGGAGAAGGTTTGGACACCGAAGATACTTCCCGAAAAGATATCCATCATGTAGCCTGACAGGAAGGCGAGAATTGCTCCGGCAAGAGGGGTTGAATAGAGCCCAAAGTAGACGGTCAATATGAGCAGGAGATCTGGCTTGGCCAGCTGATGTGGAAGGTTCGTCACTATGGTTGTTTGGATCACCAGGCTCAAGAAGATGAGGCCAAACAAGGAGAGATTTTTCTTCATGGGTTTCCTTTATTCATTGCGCGGTATCCCTTTTTATTTCTTGCATTTCCGTGAACACAAGGACACCATCAGGGGATTTCTATCGGACGAGTCTCGGTGATGACGAACACCTCCTCCAGTTTGCTAAAATTGGCGCTCAAGATAATTTCAGCCTGTTGAAAGAGGCCGTACCTCTTCTTCTCGATTTTGCTGATTTTGCCGACCATCAGGCCCTTTGGGTACCGGCCGCCCAGTCCTGACGTTACCACTCTATCCCCCAGTTGAATATCCTCCGCCCGCGGTGCATACTTCAGGCGACAGCGGTTTTCCCCATTTCCCTCCACGAGCCCTTTGGCTCGACTCCTCTGAACAATAGCATCTACCGAGCTATTAAAGTCCGTTATCAGGAGAACCTTTGCAGAGTGAGGCGATGTTTGCAGGACGTGGCCCACAATTCCCTCTGGGGAGACAACGGCCATCCCCCGTTCAACCCCGTGTTTGGTTCCTTTATCGATGAGAATCGTCCTGAACCAACTTGAGGGATCGATTCCGATGATTTGGGCGGGCAATATGGGCCCGGGAACCTTCTTACTGAATCGGAGGAGGTTCTGCAGCCTTTCACTGGCGATGGCCCTTTCCCTCAGGAGACTATTCTCTTCCCGAAGTTCGGTCACCTTTCTCCTCAGGGCTACATTTTCCCTTTTTAGGCCGACCAGAAGGACGTAAGAATCGATGAGGTTACCGAGGGCATCGGTGGAATACGTGACCGCCTTTTGGAAAGGGGACATAATTTCCAGCAGGGCCCAATCGATAAAGGCAAGCCTTTCCACATTGTTGATTCTAGAGGAAATAGTGAGCAGGGCAGTGGTGAGAAAGATGACGGCGAAAATTGAAACTCGGTATCTCCTGAATATCGATATTTCTTTTACCACCATAGATGCAAAAAACGTGCTAAAAGTGGGTCGTTGCCAATTTGAGCAACTCAAGGTCATCCAGTGCCTTGCCGGCGCCTAAAACCACAGCCGAAAGGGGATCGTCGACAATGGTGATGGGAAGGTTGGTTATCTCCCGCAACAAAACATCCAGGTTTCTCAAGAGAGCCCCACCTCCTACCAGCACAATCCCCTTATCTACGATGTCCGCAGCCAGCTCCGGAGGAGTGCTCTCGAGGGTAATCCTCACGGTCTCCACGATGGTATTGATGGATTCGGTTAAGGCCTCCCGAACCTCTTCCCCATTGAGCTCTAACGTTTTCGGAATGCCGGTTACGAGATCCCTCCCCTTCACCTCCATTGTCTTGGGAGTCTCCTCGGGATATGCGGTGCCGACCTCTATTTTGATCAACTCCGCAGTCCTTTCGCCGATTAAGAGGTTGTATTTTCTCTTAACAAATTGGAGGATGGCTTCGTCCATTTTATCGCCGGCCACCCGGATGGATTGACTCACGACAATGCCCGAAAGCGATATAACGGCTACCTCCGTTGTGCCCCCACCGATATCCACGATCATATTTCCCGATGCATCGGTGATGGGGAGTCCAGCGCCGATGGCAGCAGCCATCGGTTCTTCCATGAGGTAGATCTCCCGTGCCCCGGCTGACTCGGCAGACTCCCTCACAGCCCTTCTCTCGACGGGGGTAATCCCGGAGGGAATGCAGACGATAACCCTTGGTCGCACCAGGGTTTTTCGGTTATGGACCTTGGTAATGAAGTACCTCAGCATCTCCTCCGTGATTTCGAAATCGGCGATCACCCCGTCTTTCATCGGGCGGATGGCAATGATGTTCCCAGGGGTCCTTCCCACCATGTCCTTTGCCACCTTCCCCACGGCGAGCACCTTCATTTCCCCTTTACTGTCCTTTTGCACGGCAACGACCGAGGGTTCGCAGGATACGATCCCCCTTCCCCTGAAGTAGACCAGGGTATTGGCCGTTCCCAAGTCGATAGCGAGATCGTTGGAGAAGACTCCCCACAGACTATCAAATACCATAACGCCTCCCCACTTGATTCGGCCTCAATCCATATCTGTATCGGTTGACAATCCGCGTCCGATGTGCTTTTCTACTTAAGGGTTCAGATAATTAATTATTACCGGATAAAGGCCTGGGGTCAAGTAAATAAATGTTGATTTTTGAATTTCTTTTCCGGAAGTGAAGGGAGGAACCCTCAATGCTCAAATACATACGCACCCATGCCACCTCGTGGATCATCAAGGTGGGCCTCTTTTTCATTATCATCGTTTTCGCCTTCTACTTTGGCTTTGGAGGAATAAAGGGAAGGCATGAGGGCATGGTAGCGGAGGTAAATGGGCAGTTTATCAGCCGGAAGGACTTCAATGAAGAATATCAAAAACTGTTGGCATCATACAGGGATAGATTTAAGGACAGGCTTTCCGACGAGATGATTAGGTCTCTTGGGTTAAAACAGCAGGCCCTGGAAGGGCTCATCAACAAAATCCTCCTCTACCAGGAGGCCCTTCGAATGAACCTGCGGGTCAGCCCCGAGGAACTCGGAAGAAGCATTCGATCTTTCCCCCTCTTTCAAGTCAATGGAAAGTTTAATAGGGAGAGGTATCTGAGGATAATTGGGTTCCATCGGATGGACCCCGAGGATTTCGAGCAGATGCAAGAACAGCATTTCCTCATCGACAAGCTGAGTAATCTCATCATGCAAAATGCCGGTACCGTCTCCGAGGTGGAAGCCCGGGAGGCGTACTTCATGGAGAATGAGAAGGTAAACCTCGAGTACATAAAGATAGGGCCGGCGGTTTTCTTGGAGAAATCGGGGCCCACTCCCACTGAGGTCAAGGAGTACTTCTCCAGCCACCGGGAGAGTTTTCGGATCCCCGAAAAGGTGAACCTCCAATACATGGTGTTTCGGCCGAAGGAATACGGGGATAAGGTAGATATCCCCGAGGAGGAGATCAAGGCCTATTATGAAGTGAATATCGATGATTTCGTTATTGAAGAACAGGTGAAAGCGAGACATATCCTCATCAAGGTAACCCCCGATGCGGACCCCGAAAAAGTCGGGGAAGCCCGCAAGAAGACAGAGGAGATTCTGGCCCGGGCCAAGAAGGGGGAGGATTTTGCCTCTTTGGCCGAGCAATATTCCGAAGGACCTACGGCCAAGAAAGGTGGGGATTTGGGTTATTTCCCTCGAGGGAGAATGGTTAAGGAATTCGAGGATGCGGCTTTCTCCCTCAAACCGGGAGAAATTAGCCCCGTTGTGAGAACTCAATTTGGATTCCATATCATAAATCTCGAGGATATCAGGCAAGAGAGGACCCAAAGCCTGGATGAGGTGCGAAAGTCCATCGAGTCCACATTGCGGGATCAAGAATCCCGGGATCTGGCGGAGAGAAACGCGGAGGAGGCCTTTTATGCCCTTTACAAGGGTGGCGAGATGGAGCGGGTTGCCGAGGAGTATCATCTTTCGGTAAAGGAGACCGGTTCTTTCAGCCGTGGGGAAAGCATCAAGGAAATTCCCCCAAGCGATGAGATGACATCCGTTGCCTTCTCCCTCAAGGAGGGGGAGGTTTCTCCGCCTGTAGAGATTGCCACGAATTTCTACATTCTTAGGCTGACCGAAAAACAGGAGCCCCGTCTGCCCGAATTGGAGGAAGTTAGAGATAAGGTCGAGAAGGAATTGAGGGAGAAAAAGGCGGGGGAGAAGGCCGAATCGGCAGCGGAGGAGTTATTGGCCGAGGTGAAGGGGGGCAAGCCGATGGAAGAGGCGGCCACCAGCAAGGGGTTGAAGGTAGAGGAGACGGGATTCTTTAAGAGGCGGACGAACTACATCCCCACGGTTGGCTTCCTTGAAGGTTTGGTGGAGGCCATCTCCCCCTTGGATGCCGAAAACCCCTATCCGGATCGAGCCTTAAAGAGTGGAAAGGATTGGGTTGTCATACGATTCAAGAAGATGGAAAGGCCCGATATGAAACAGTTCGAATCGGAGAGGCAGTCTTGGGAACAGAGGCTTCGTTACATGAAAGGTGAGGATGGTTTTCGGAGATGGTTGACTGCCCTCAGGGGGAGATCGAAGATCGAAATCATTGGGGATGTGCTATAGCTGTAGGCGCTTTCCCCTTGCCGTTGTCCCGAGAAGGGCTTTCCGGGGAAGCCCGAGACAGGACAACATTTCCCGATTTTTCCCACCTTAATGGGAAGTATTTCCCTAAGTACTGCAAACAATTTCATTCTATTTTCGATTCTATACGTAACATAGATCGAGGATCGTTGCATCTCCATACTTCAGTTAGCACAGGTCGCACACCAGGTGTGGTGTGCGTTACACGCGGAAGAAACTGCCTTTTGCGTTGCATAGGGGCGGAGTGAAGCGTGCCTCTTGGGATGTGAACTCATTCAAAACCCCGGGCTTAGCCCGGCAGTTTCTTAGAAGGATTCTTTACCTTACTCCTTTCATGTCCAAATAATCCCACCATCAAACCCATCCCAGCTAGATCCTGTGAAATTGTGAGAAAATAAGAGGAATTTGAAGGAAATCTAAGATTTTAGGAGATTTTCGAATTCTTTGATTTGTAACATATTTACAGAATTGCAACTATTTGAATATGTTAGAGTTGCAAATCAAAAGGTTAAGATTAAACTGAATCTGTCAAAACCGATTTAAACAAGGTTTCTATTTCTTATCGACTTGTGGTATTAAAAACAGTAACCGAAAGGCCAAACCATCCGTAAGGGTGGGACGGAAAGCCACGGGTCAGCGTAGGATTTATGGCGATGATGGCCGGGCTGCCGATCAGGGAAGGCAGTCCGGCTTTTTCTTTGGCATTGGGCAAAGGGAGACAAGTAATGAGGAATAAAGGGCTTTGGCTTTCTTTGGGCTCGATCATTTCGATATTGGTATTGCTTATGCTTTTGAGGTGTGGTGGG
>JAUWDQ010000218.1 GCA_030608745.1 Pseudomonadota bacterium
GAGGTATCCCAGGTTCCCCGTTGATTTTCCCGTCGACTACCGTCGCGTGGATGGAGGTAGGGCCTTTGTAGGGAAATCCGTCAATGCCAGTGAGGGAGGACTGATGGTCTGTCTCGATGAAAGCATGAAAACCGGGAATAAGCTTGCTCTTTCCATGTTGTTCAACCTTGGCTATCAGCTAACAGAGATCAAAGCACGATGCCAGATCATCTGGAAGGACGTGGGATTAATATCCGATTTCTCAGGTTATCAATACGGCCTCAAATTTCTCGAGATCGATGAATATGACATATCGAAATTGAAACGACTGAGGAGATACACAACGGACCAAATGGTCTGAATAGAGGAGGGCACTGGGGATGGGGCGGACCCGAAAACAAAGCTTTCTGAAGAAGATTCATAGTCCTCAAGATTTGCGGGAATTGAGCAGAGGCGAACTGTACCACATAGCCGAGGAAATAAGGGAGAAAATCATTCATACCGTTTCCGTCACTGGGGGGCATCTGGGCTCGAACTTGGGTGTTGTGGAACTGAGCATTGCCCTTCATTATGTCTTTGATTCCCCTCGTGATAAAATCATTTGGGATGTGGGACACCAGTGCTATCCTCACAAGCTCTTAACAGGGAGAAGTGGGTCCTTTCATACGTTGAGGCAGTATAATGGGTTGAGCGGTTTCCCCAAAAGGGAGGAGAGCCCCCACGACGCATTCGATACTGGCCATAGCAGCACCTCCATTTCGGCCGCCTTGGGAATGTCCGTAGCTAAATACCTTAAGGATGACGAGAGCAGGGTCATTGCCGTGATTGGAGATGGCTCCATGACCGCGGGCTTGGCCTTTGAGGGTTTGAACCAAGCAGGCCATCTGGGAAAGGACCTCATCGTGGTACTCAACGACAATGAGATGTCCATCTCTCCCAATGTGGGAGCGCTCTCCGCTTATTTGAACCGAATCATGACAGGCCAATTGGTCAACCGATTCCGACAACAATTGAAGTCCCTCCTTCAGACCATTCCGGGAATCGGCAACTCCATGGTCAGGATTATCAAACAGGCGGAGGAGTCCTTTAAGGGATTTTTGACACCTGGCATATTGTTCGAAGAACTCGGATTTAAGTATGTGGGGCCTATCGACGGTCATCACATTGACTACCTTATCGAGACTTTCAGAAACGTAAAGGAATGGCACCGTCCCATATTGATCCATGTGATTACCAAGAAGGGAAAGGGGTATGGGCCCGCAGAACTCGACCCGCCATCCTTCCATGGGGTGTCCCCTTTTAGCATCGAAACGGGAAGGCAAAAGAACGGGGGAACCACTCCCACAAGCTACAGCAGCATCTTCGGAGAGACCATGGTGAAGCTGGCGCGAACCGATCCAAGGATTATCGCCATAACCGCTGCCATGCAAAACGGTACGGGTCTCACTCTCTATGGCGGGGAATTCCCCAATCGCATATACGATGCGGGAATCGCTGAACAGCACGCCGTCACCTTTGCAGCAGGGTTGGCCTCGGAGGGGTTCAAGCCCGTTGTCGTCATCTATTCAAGTTTTTTACAAAGGGCTTATGACCAGATTGTCCACGATGTTTGCCTGCCGAAGCTCCCGGTAGTCTTTGCATTGGATCGAAGCGGGATTGTGGGTGAAGATGGCCCTACCCATCACGGGCTTTTCGATATCTCCTACTTACGCCACATCCCCAATCTGATTCTCATGGCTCCCAAGGATGAGAACGAATTTCAGCATATGCTCAATACGGCAACCCTCTTGTCCCAGCCCGTTGCTATTCGTTATCCCAGGGGAAGGGGAGAAGGGGTAGCTATGGACGCAACACTGACGGTTTTGGAGATGGCAAAGGGAGAGGTTTTAGGTGATGGGGATGATCTCCTCATGCTTCCGATGGGCTCGATGGTTTACCGGGCTTGTGAGGCCGCAAGAGAACTGCGGGAAGAGGGCATCCAGGTCACGGTGGTTAATCCCCGTTTCATCAAACCCCTGGATAGTCCGTTACTGTGCGACATGGCCCAAAAAATAGGCAGAGTTGTTACCATCGAAGAGCATGTTTTAGCAGGAGGGTTTGGGAGTGCCGTGATTGAGCTCTTTCAAGAGAGGGGGGTTTCGGATGTGGAGGTCCTTCGCCTCGGAATACCGGATCAATTTTTGGAGCATGGCCCCCAAGGATTTCTCAGGGAAAAATACGGGCTCGATTACGGGGGAATCCTGAGAAGGGTGAGATCCTTTCTCAAAAAGGAGGTCGATCTGGAAAAAGCCGGTTCAAAGGTTGTGGGACCGAGGGAGCACAGGGTTACCCTCTCAATGTAACAGTTGCCTGAGTAGTAATGCGAAATCCCCTCAGGGGGGCTTTTTATCATCTGAAATAATTTCATACTTCGCCCCCGGGGATAGGAAAAAATTTCAACTTCCCTCCTTTCCACTCGGAAAAGATAAGGGGAAATTACTTTTATTTTCAGTAATTATCAATTATTTCCCTTTGCTCATGGCCTGGCATGGAAAATGCTGTCAATACAATGTCACAGCGGGCGGGACAAGAGTCTGAAAAATGATGGAATCAGAATCCCATACGGTGCTCACAACCCGCGAAGCCTGCCAGTACCTGAGAATTTCCAGGCCAACCTACCTAAAGTATGTCTATGAGGGAAAGATCCGGGCGAAAAAGGTTGGGAAGGGTTGGAAGGTCCTGAAGTCAGAGCTGGAGAGGTTTCTCAGGGGGGAAAGGTTCATACTGGAGAGGCGAAAATACCCCAGGTTTCCCGTCGATCTTCCCATTGATTATACCCTCATGGAGAACGGCAATGCTGATGTGGGAAGCGTCACCAATGCCAGTGAAGGGGGATTGATGGTCTTTTTGAATGAGAGGATGGATGTCGGAACCAAAATGGTTGTTTACGTTCCCTTCATCTTGGATGCGGAGGCCATGGGGGTCAAGGCCACCTGTAGGGTTGTCTGGAGGGACTTTGGAGCGGTAGCCGGAGGATCCCGTTATCAGTATGGACTTCAATTTATGGATATCGGCCAAGAGGATGTCCATAAACTGAGAAAACTGGGCGGTCAAATGTCCGGTCAACTTCCCCCGTCCTAAATGGGAGGATTTACCTCTTCGGAGGACTACGAACCGTGGAAAGCTGACTCAGGACGAGAAAGGTGTAATGCCCAGGGAACCCTCTGCATCGACCCCATAGAGACCGATACATCCGAAATGAATCCCTCGGGCCATTGGAACCGCCCAAACTCTATGCCGCCGTTGAGCCCCGGCAATACCTTAATCATTTCTTAAGCGAGTCAAAACCACTATTTTCTCACCTCACAAAACCCCTTGTGATCCATATTTTTCGTAACGAGTTCCCGGTAAAATAGCATTAATTCCCATAAATTGGCATAAAATGGGGGGAATTATGAAAAAAATTCACAAATATGACAAAAAATGGTTCCCTTGGGGAATAGAGAGGGTTGATACAACTTACTGAGATCATTGATAATTTTACCAGATTTGCCCGATGGGTAATGATTGGCATAGAAAATGCAGAAAACACGAGTAAATTCCAATAAACCCAAGCACCAACATGGTTAATACCTATTAAATTCGGTAAACTCAGGGGATTTCCATGCAAGAGCCGAAATTGCTCCATCTAAAAATACCACCTCTGAAAACGCATCTCTCAGAGCGGCGAAGATTTCCCAGGTTTCACTGTGAGTTTCCCATCGACTGTATCACCAAGGAGACTGAGATCCATGTGGGTATCGCCGCCAATATTAGTCAGGAAGGTATATTGATCTGCCTTCATGACCGGATTACGGTGGGCACCCCTTTGAGGGTACAGTTAGTCTTCGCCCAGGGTTTTAAACTCAAGGCCATTAGCGCAAATGCCATTGTGGTCTGGAGTGATATTGTGCACCATGCCTTTTGGGGAAGATATCGATATGGTTTGAGGTTGATTAAAATGAGCGAAGGCGTTTTTTCTGATTTCAAACGCCTTCTCGGCCATCTCGCTTGAGAATCCCATATTCAGAACTCATTTCCCTTTAGTTGAGGGATTTACGATAAGCCCTGGCAACCGGAACCCTGACCTCCTCTATATGAAGCACTGGATGATGGGGGTCATCCAGTGCTTTTTTTTATCCGGACTCATGTCTTGGGTGTGATCTTTTTGGATGAGAGAAGATTGCTTTGAGGCGATGATGGCTTGGTTGGGCGTCCACACTGGCTTAAATCCGGAAACAGTTGGGTTACTCCAGTGTTGACTTTTAGTGACTCGGAGAACCCGAATTATCCTTCGGACTATTTTCCATTTGGCATACAAAATGTTAAAATAAATGTGGGAGTATCGGGAAAATCTCTCACTGGTTACGGACCATTTTTACCGAGGAGATTTACCGAATAACTCCATGGAGTTTCCCCAGTTGACAAATTAATCATGAAAATGAGGTTCGTTGAGGCAGAAACAAGGGTGGCGG
>JAUWDQ010000099.1 GCA_030608745.1 Pseudomonadota bacterium
AGGGCTCCCCCATGGGCTAGGCGCGTACGGATACCCCGGGGTATTTCCATAAGAGTACATTGGGCTGTAGTAAGGGTAACCCATTCCATAAGCCCCCGGAGTCATGGAGGTTCCATAAGGACTACCCCATGGGCTGGAAACATAAGGGTAACCCGGAGTATATCCATAAGGGTTGATTGGGTTGTAGCTAGGGTAACCCATTCCATAAGCCCAGGGATAAGAGCCATACCCCACCCTTGGCCACCCGGGATATCCCCCATAATACGGATATCCCAAACCTGACGAAGCCCCGTATCCAGCCCAGAGGGGGTTACACCGACCCCTTCCTCCGCCGGTCATCGGGCCCATCCCCATCGGTCCTGTACCATCAAATCCTGGCATTTTCATCTCTCCTTTCTATTCGGTTAGGATTTCAATAATAATATGGTCGTGTCCAATAAGGATAATACGGTGGAGGACCATATGCCTGATAAGGCATCCCACTCTATGCCCAACATCTGGGCAGTCCTCCTCTTCCCAGGCCCACATATGGCCAGGGTGGAGACCATCCCCTGAATCCAAACCCTCTCCCAAACGGCATGACCAAACCTCCTCTTACGTAATTCCCGGTTACGGTTATCCCATAAACCGGGTTAAAAGACCCTCATTTCCATCCTCTGAAGTTCTCCCTTCTTAAGCCTTTCTAAAGCGTCTTTAACGCTGATGCCCCCCGATACCAAGAAGATATCAATACTCAGGGCCTTCAGAACCTCATAAGCCTTCGGACCTACTTGGCCCGAGATAACGGCATCGACATGCTTATCGACAAGGTCCTTGGCCGCAGCCATTCCGGCCCCCATTGCCTCTTCCGCATGCCGGTTTTGAAGGGCATCAAATTCCAAGGAATCGGTATCCACGACCAAAAACCAGGGACAACGCCCAAAGCGGTCATCTACCCTTGCGTTCAAATCCTCTCCCGTGGCTGAAACCCCGACCCTCATATCCTTCCCTCAATGTCCGCGGTGCTCCTCGCAAGGGTAAACTCCACTAATTTCACCCTTGAGATAAGCCTTTACCACGTTTTCCACCTTTCCCATGGCCCCGGTAGCAACGTCAATTCCGAATTGGTTGAACATTTCAATGGCCCTGGGTCCCATGCCTCCTGCGATCATGACATGAACTCCCTTGGTATTGATAAAATTGGGTACTACTCCGGGTTGATGCTGATTGTAGTACGGATTGGCTACAACCTCGGTCTTGATGATATCGCCATCCTCTACGTCCACTAAGGAGTAGTAAGGGCATCTCCCGAAATGGGCGCTCATCTGTCCTTCAAGACCCAGATCATTGTCGCAAGCTAAAGCGATCCGTTTCATAAATAACCCTCCTCTTCTCTTCAAAATTGACTCTGAGCACTCTGCATCTTATACGTGGGTTTATTCTCCACATACTCCTTGCACTGCTGCGCGATACTTTGAAGGACCTTCGTGGCCTCTGAATTCGGATATGACGTCACATACGGCATTCCACGATCACAAGTTTGGACCATCTCCGGATCGATGGGAATCCTGCCCAAGAAGGGGACATTGAGCTCCTTTGCAGCCTTCTCCCCACCCCCAATCTTAAAGAGGGGAATATCCTTTCCACAATGGGGGCACTTCATCCCGCTCATGTTCTCCACGATTCCAATTACAGGGATTTTCAGAACCCTGCTGAAATTGACCGATTTTCTGGAATCCAACAATGCAACATCCTGGGGAGTGGTTACCACAATAGACCCATCCACATTCTTTATCAGATGCGCAACGCTTAACGGTTCATCCCCAGTTCCCGGGGGAAGGTCAACGATGAAAAAGTCCAACGGGCCCCATTCCACCTCACTGATGAACTGGGATATGGCGTTATGTTTCAAGGGCCCTCTCCATACTACGGGGTTATCCTTATTTTGTATCAAATAGGCCATGGAGATGATATGAAGATTCGGCAGTACCTCAATGGGCCTCAAACCTCCCCCAGCTCCACCGAGGGGTTTTAGTTCCACCCCCAACATCTTGGGAACATTGGGTCCATGGATATCTGCATCGAGGAGCCCCACCCTCAAGCCCTCCATCGCCAGGACAACGCTGAGATTGATGGCCACGGTGGTCTTCCCAACCCCTCCTTTTCCGCTCATAACCATGAATTTATGTCTAATTCCCCCCAGCCTCTTGTCCAACCGCTCCCTTTCATGGGTCTCCCTCTCTTCTGGGCTGCAACTACTGGATTTATCGCAGGTTCCACAAGAAGAGTCTACCTCACAGGTTTCCTTTTCCCGAGTCATGATCGTCCTTCCTTTCAGCAATGAATTTTCCAGGGTGGGCGTCCCAGTTTGGTTCATCAAACCATGAACCGCGTCCCCCACAGAACCGTTTCCCCTTCCGCCGGCAATCGGTACGAGGGCGAAGCCTTCCCCTCAAAAAAAACTGTAGCGCCGTTTCCGCATCACCCACAACATCGGGAACTACGGATATGCCGCGGCTGACGAGTTGGCGATAACAAAACTCGTCAATCCCTCCACATATCAGGGCATCAACTTTAGATGCCGACAGGTGATTAAGGATATGTGGAATGCTTAACCCTCCCGTATATAATCTCTCCTGAGAAACGACCTCCCCTCCTTCGATGGTAACCAGAATCATCTCCGGGGAGTAACCAAATCGCGGCGAAACCAACGGTCCAAAAAGGGATACAGCAACCTTCATCGTTTATTATTAAAGCAAAGTACATGCCAATACCGCTCCTTCTTCCGAAAGACAAACAATTCCAATAATTTCAAATGGTTATTTGATTAGGAAGGAAGAAGAATGTACACTAGAACTGTATCACAATTGCAACAGTTGCAGAATGAACGTTTCATTTACGAAACTATTCCGTACCTCTTTATCTTCCTCCACAGGGTGGTCCGATCGATACCCAATTCCCTTGCGGTGCGAAGGCGATTTCCCCGGTTTTTCTCCAACGCCTTGCGGATACTCTCTGCTTCCGCCCTTTGAAGGGGCCTATCGACCTCCTTCTCCTCAAGAAGGGTCTCATTCGACCGTTCGATGAGTTCCGAGGGGAGGTTCCGAAGCTCAATCACATCACCCTTGCACATAACGAAGGCGTGTTCAATAATGTTCTCAAGCTCCCTGACATTGCCTGGAAAATCATATCTCATGAAAAAGCTCATTACCTCGTGGGAGACGCCGGAAAGATTCTTTCCCGTCTTGAGGTTGAACCTTTCCACGAAACGTTCGACCAAGAGCGAGATATCTTCCCTTCGACGCACAAGGGGTGGAAGGTCAATCTTCATCACGTTGAGTCGATAGTAAAGGTCATCCCTGAATTGTCGGGATTGTACCAATGTGACGAGATCCTTATTGGTAGCGGCAACTATCCGTACATCGACCTTTACCGTACTGGTTCCTCCGAGGGGTTCGTATTCCCTGTCCTGCAGCACTCGAAGCAGTTTGACTTGGAGGGCAGGAGACATATCACCGATTTCATCTAAAAAGATCGTTCCCCCATCGGCCAGGGCGAACCTTCCGGGCTTATCCTTTTTGGCATCCGTAAAGGCCCCCTTGATATATCCGAATAACTCGGATTCCAACAGATTATCGGGTAAGGCCCCGCAGTTCACCTTGATAAAGGGGTTATCCTTCCTGAGGCTTAGGTTATGAATAGCCTTGGCGAAAAGTTCCTTTCCCGAACCGCTGGGTCCCTGGATAAGTACCGTGCTATTGCTTTCGGCAATATCCGGCAGGATTTGAAAAATCTCCTGAATCGTGTGATTCTTGCTGACGATATCCTGAAACGTATACTGCTGCCGCAACTCCTTTTTCAGTTCCTCAATGGTCGAGAGGTCCCTGAACGTCTCAACTCCTCCTATCATCTTTCCATTTTCATCCCGCAGGACTGCCGTGCTGATGCTGATTGGAATCTCCTTTCCGTCCTTATTTATGATGTTTATGGGCAGATTGATAATCTCCTTTCCCGTATTGACCGTCTGCTTCAGCGCGCAGTTCGTTTGGCAAATATTGGCCCTGAAGATATCGAAGCAGTTATGACCCAAGGCCTCTTCCTTGGTAAAGCCGGTGATCTGTTCCGCGGCCCTGTTGAAAAAGGTAATCTCGCCTTTCTCGTTGATGGTGAATACGCCGTCGGCTACACTGTCAAGGATCACGTTAAAAAAATGGTATTGTTCATCTTCCTTCATGCACGTCATCCTCTCAAGATGATATTATAAATCTATTGGATCAGTTAACGCAATGGATGGTCGTTTAAACTGCTGCATACACGGTCAAAAAGGAGGACGAAATTTTTGACAATCCCCAGTGTTGAACCGAGGATGAAATACGAGTCGAGGTGAATATTTCGATCGCCTGTTCCAACAGTGGAATGAAGGGTTCTACCCATAATTGCCCAAAAATCTTCTCTACTGAAAAAGGACTGAATCCATGATACACAAAGAAGACAAGAATGTACTGGGGAGTAGAAGGAATGAGTTGCTCAAAGACATCAATCAACTGGAAAAGGAGCTGAAGCAACGTGAGGAACAACTCCCGGCCCATTCTATCCGCCCCCATCAGATCCTGGCCATTGAAAAACTGGAGGAGAAAATAAAACAGAAAAAAGAGCAGCTTCGGTCCGTAGAAAATAAACTCTCTAAGCCTCAGCATTCCGGAGTTTCTTGAAAAATCTGGCATAAGGTAAGCAAACAACGGCAGAGCAAACTGTAAGGATATGAAAGCATACGGGGAAATCGTGAAAACGAGCTGATTCAGTCCGGGCTGTAGTAGATCTCATTGGCGGGTTGCAAAGATTTTCTTTCCTCGCCCGGGTCTAAAAAAAATACCTCACCCGAAGTTCCAACCGATAATCGTTCTTTTTCTCGCCGTATTCGGTGTTCTTGGTCCCCGCAAGGAATGCTCCTCTAAATCTGATCTCCAGGTTGGTTTTGGGGCTGTAGAGTAGTTCAGGGATGAGGGTGAAACTCTGGTCGTTGAGGTTGACAATGGATGTCACGGCAGGGGTGAAGTAGAGGATGCCAAAGGGTTCCTTCATGCTGGCCCGAAAGTAGATATAGTCCCGCATCGGGTTGGCCCTGGCAAAGGTCTCCTTGACCAATTGCTCTCCCCGGAGCAATGGGAGACTATCTCCGGTGACGAGAAAGGTATAGTATGCGCGATCCACAAAGCGGTAGAAGTTCTTGGCGTCGTCTTCGGTAAACCCTGTTCCGTTGTGGTAGTATTCCACAATGAAAGTTATCTCGTTCGTTGTGAGATACCGAATACCCAGAAGGGCACTCAGTACATCGGACTCTCTGGTGGAAAGGCTTCCTTGGCTGTCAACGGATTTCCTTTCAAAGTCAGTAATCAAGGCCAATTCCCCATGAACTTCAAAGTTTGTCTTGAGATTCCTGGCAAAGTCAAAGCCGTAACGCGTGGTCCGGCTCTCCCCGGTGAAAAAGAGGAGATCCAGATCGGTGTCCCACAGGAGAAAATAGAGCTTCGCGGCAAAATTGATGTGGTCTCGTTCCCCAAAATCCTCGTTGAGGTCTTTCAATACCGGGAAGATCACGGGCGTGAAGGCCACGGTTTTCAGGGGACTCTCCAAGCTCTTGATCAGGTCGGCCGTGAGGACGTAGAACCCCTCCAGGGCTTCCTGGGGGTCTTCTGGATCCTTGGGTCGGTCGATGAAGGAGACCGGGTTCCAGGCATAACCCTTCCCCCATTTTGTGACCTTTTTGCCCACATCCACCGTAAGACTCGGGTTTGGTTTCATGGAGAGGTATCCCTCAAGGAGATCAATCTCCCAGTCCCATCCCAGATAGTCGTATCTTAAGAGACTGTCGGTTCTGAAGTAAATACCAACCCTGTCTTCCTGGTAGCTTCCCTCCAGGCGGAGACCGAGATTATATTGTTCCACAGTTGAGCCCTCGTCCCGGTCAAAGAAATTGAGCCGATAGAGTGCCGCATCCTGGTCAAGGCCGAAGAGGATGGGTTCAAACTCGAGGAATCCGCCGATGCTGTATGGTTTCTTTTCGATTTCCTTTTCGATCTCCGAGAGGTCGAACTCATATTCGCTCTGGGGAAAAGCCTGAAGTGAGAGAATCCAGACCCATATGGAAACCCCCATGAGGATCAGGATTCCCCTCATCGAAGGGTCTCCACTCTGGGGAGAAAATTGAGGGTGAAGGCTTCATCCGGGAGATCTCTCTTCTTCATCTTGGCGAAAATCATGATGGATCTGTAGCCCTTGTAGAGGGGACTGTCGGTCTCGACCACTGCCGGACGGGTGATGCTACCGTCGAATGTTTTCATCTCCTTGAAGTAGAGGGTCTTGATGAGGAGTCCTGTGGCGGCATAGCATTCGATCTTTGTAGGAACCACGGTTTTTTTGTCCACCGTCATCTTCAGGCGGTCGTAGGCCACGGCTCCGGTTTTGGCCTTCAGGTCCAGAAGGTATTCTCCGCCCTTATCCTCTATGTGCTCCACTATGTACTCCACGTGGTAGTCAAGGCGCATGATATCGGCGTTATTAAATACTCCCCCAACAACGGATTGAAGGCTAGTAATCCGTATGGCCCTCCCCACATTGGGGATGTAAAGCCACATGTTATCTCCGAGCCTGAGAGTGGATCGGCCCTTTTCGCTTGCCGGGGAAAGGAAGAGGGAAGCCACCTTATCGTTCCCCTTCTTAATGGTAAAGAGGATGTATTCCCGCTTTTTCCCGTCAGGTTCGATATTGATGAGCTTCCGGTATGATTCGAAGGATTCAGGGGTGAGATTCATGTCAACCTGTTTTAGAAGTTGATTACCATCTATTGCATAAACGGGAGCTGCAAAGATCAGTGCTATAAAGATTGTTAGGATTTTTGCCATTTCACAGCCTCCTTGCTATTTTAAGAAATATTCTTATTGTTATATGGCCCTACTTGAGTTTCAGGACTCTTTTAACAACATCTTCAGCGCTACCTTCAAGTTCATAATAAGTCATGCCATTTTCTTTCATGGCATTAATCATTTTGTAGCCAAAGGTTTCAGCGATTACTATCGTAACCCCTTTCTGGGCAAGGAAATCTGCTGCCGAAGGCCCGGCCCCACCGCTTACATCTTTGTAAGGGTTATCAATAACTTCTCTCAGCTTCCCAGCGCCATCGAATATGAGATAGTATGGGCAGCGGGCTGCCACATCACTTACGGAGGCTGTGACGGTTTTACCACTGGATGCAACTGCGATTTTCACCTTATCCATCTCAGCAGAATAGGCCATAACTGATACCAGAAGTGGAATTACAATGCTCCAAAAGATTATCCTTTCCATATTAAAGCTCCTCCTAAACATGCCTGAGGGCATCGATGGGTTCCATTCTTGAGGCCTTCCATGCCGGTTGAAGGCTTGCAACCACGGCCACTCCGATCACGAAAAGGGAAATCGTGACTACCTCCCAGAGGTTGATCGTAGGGGACAGGACCAGACCTGTCTGACGCCCAAAGGAGAAGGTGATTTTGGAAAGGTTGAGAATGAAAACGATGACCATTCCCAGGACCGTCCCCGAGATGGCCCCCGTGATCCCCAGGAAGAAGCCCTCTGCCACAAAAAGGGACAGAACCTTTCCGGGTAAGGTCCCAATGGCGGAAATGGTCCCGATCTCTCTTATGCGCTCATAAACAGCCATGATCATAACGTTCATTATGCTAATTAATACCACGGAAATCAGCATCAGCTTCACAAAGAAGGTCATGATGTCGATCATGTTGGCAATATTGGAAAATGGGGAGAGTTTTTCCCATTTGTGAACCTCGAACATGGATTTCCCCCTCTTGTTGAGTTTGCCAGAAAGCCTCGATTTGAGTTGTGCGTGAACCGAATAAACCTGAGGAAAATCCCTGACCCTGATGACGAACTCGCTCACCTCCTTGGTGGTTATCCTCAACAGCTCCCTGGCGTCCTCAATATGGATATAACCGTCTCTGCCTCCTGGACCTGTCGCGCTCTCCAGAATACCTCCCACCACAAAGGTCTTTCCATTGACCGAACCCTCTCGGTTGGTGGCCACCACAACCACCGTGTCGCCAACCTTGATGCCCAAGCCCTTGGCCAGGAGCTCAGGGACAAGGATCTTGCCCATTTCCAGAGAACTTGGTTCACGCTTACCCTTGATAATCCGTGAGATCAGAAGGGGGCACGTCTCAAACTCCTTTCCGGGATCTACGCCATTAACCCGGATATTGGTGGTCTGCTGGAAGTTACTGAAACCTCCGCCGAATTTGATACGCTCCGAATAGGCCTCAACCCCGTCGGTTTGGCTCAGGATCTGCTCCACCATCTCAACCTGCCTCGGGAGAAGGTTAAGATGGAGGGGTAAGTTATCGATGGAGGCCAGATACCCCCTCTTGTGAATCTGAATGTGTCCCAGAAATGATTCGGTAATGTGACCGATCATCATACTCTTGAAGGAGCCTGTCACCGCCACAAAAACGAGAACAAAAACCATACCAGCAACGATCAGGGCCATCGTGAGAAGCGTTCTCCTCTTGTACCTAAAAAGATTCCTCATGGCGATTTTAAAAAGGTTAGTCATGGATCTTCCCTCCTGATATCTGCTGCCCGGTCAACCTTCCATCTTCCAGGGTATAGATGATTTCAACTTCACCGATAATCCGAGTATCGTGGGTTGAGAAGATGAAGGTCGTTTTCAGGTCATCCTTCATCTTTTCCATCAGGTTGATGATCCCATAGGCCGCATCGTGATCCAAATTGGCCGTGGGTTCATCGGCCAGGACCAGTTTGGGGTTGGTAACCAGGGCCCTGGCGATGGCCACCCGCTGTTTCTGTCCGCCTGAGAGCTGGTCGGGGAATTTGTCTTTCTGATCTGCCATACCCACGGCCGCGAGGAGTCCAGCCACCCTATCTTCCCGCTCAGACACAGGCCGGTTCTGAACCATTACCAGGGGATACTCGACGTTTTCAAAGGCTGTGAGCACCGGGATCAGGTTGAAATCCTGGAAGATAAAACCGATGTTTTGTCCTCTGAACCGCGCTCCTTCCTTGCGACCAAGATTGGAGACATCGGACCCTTCGACCAGAAGCCTCCCACCGGTGGGTCTATCCAGACAGCCAATCAGGTTGAGGAGTGTGGTTTTGCCGCTTCCCGAGGGCCCGACAAACGAGACGAGCGATCCCTCTTCGATGGTGAAACCGACGCCTCTCAAGGCTTGGACCTCAACTTCTCCCATTTG
>JAUWDQ010000028.1 GCA_030608745.1 Pseudomonadota bacterium
CCAACTAATTGGGATAAGACCCAAAAGTGATTACGTACGTAGAGAGGGCTGGATCAACAATGGCCCTGCCTTTTTTCAATATTTCAAGATAAAACCTTGCGTGAGAAGGTGACCAAAAAGGTTTGATTTGCGTCAGAATTAACTAGAGGAACGGAACAAATTTGTTTGGGGAATATCACGTATATCGCAAACAATGGAAGAAAAAGTCTTTTTCCTGTGACAAATATTGACCAAGGGATTCTAGATTCGTATCTCCCTCAGCACCTTCTCCAAAATAGAGAGCCCTTCATCAATCTCCTCATCAGTGATTACCAGGGGCATAAGGGTACGGATAACATTGCTGAAGGCCCCCGAACGCGTTATGACAAGCCCCCGCTCGTAACAGCTCTTGATTACTTGCCTCGTTTCCTTTGTCGCCGGCTCTTTCGTCCTTCGGTCACGAACCAGCTCCAATCCGATCATGGCGCCCAACCACCGAATGTGCCCGATGATGGGAAATTCTTCCTGGAACCCCTTCAATCTATCGACCGTCCTCCTTCCTATTTCCACTGCCCTGGAGGTAAGGGCATTATCCTGTATCATTGCAATCACTTCCATGGCAGCTCGGCAGGCCAGCGGGTTTCCCGAGAATGTACCCCCTAAGCCACCCACGTGAGGGGCGTCCATGATTTCCCCCCTTCCCGTTACCGCGCTGAGGGGGAGACCTCCCGCCAGGGACTTCCCCACAATTATGACGTCCGGGGCAAGCCCGAAGTGTTGGCAGGCAAACATCTTTCCCGTCCGCCCCATTCCCGTCTGAACCTCATCGGCGATGAAAACGATCCCCTCCTCCGAGCAGATCCCCTTCACCCTCTCCAGGTATCCCGTTGGGGGGACAACAATCCCACCTTCCCCGAGAACGGGCTCCACCACCAGGGCGGCTATCTCCTGTGAGGGGGCATGGACACGAAATACCTCCTTCACGTAATCCGCACACCGGAGGTCACAGGAGGGATACTCCATCCCGAGGGGACACCGGTAACAGTAAGCATAGGGAATCCGGTAAACCCCTGGGACAAAGGGGCCAAATCCCAATTTATAGGGTTTCACCTTGCCCGTTAGGCTGAGGGCAAGCAGAGTTCGACCATGATATCCCCCTTCAAAAGCAATGACACCGGGCCTTTTGGTGAAATAGCGGGCGACTTTGACCCCGTTTTCAATCGCCTCGGCGCCGGTGTTGGCCAGAAGGGTTTTTTTCGGAAAATCCCCCGGAACGATGTGGCTCAGCTTCTCGGCCAGGGCAATATATGGCTCGTACATCATCAGGTGGAAGCAGGTATGAATGTATTTTCCCGCCTGATCCCTTAGGGCTTCGACCAGCGCGTCGGGGCAATGACCCACATTCAGGACCCCCACACCGCCGGCAAAATCGATGTACTGCCTTCCGGTTATGTCCTTCACCCGAGCACCTTTGGCTTCGGATATGATGAGGGGAGTCATGTTGAATATTCCCCGTGGGATGAATTCCCGTCTATCCCGGGCCAACTTCTCCGTGTCATCCAATGAAGGTGAATTCATCATTATTCCTCCCTCGTATGGGAACTACCTCTCTATATCAATTTAAAAGCCCAATTGCAACCTTGTATTTGGCATAAAAAGCCATTGCGAAATGAAGCAAACTCATAGTATAGCTCCATCGGCTCTTTCAATTTTGATCGGCGAGGCGCCAATTTGAGCACGGAAACAGAGCGATTGGTGTACAGCCCCGAATTTGCGCAGAAGGTCGCTACTTTCGTGGAAGCTGACATGCAGCCCGAAAATCTGAACTCGCTGTTGCTCATCCCAGGGGAAAGGGATATAATAACCGAGCAGGAAGACCACGGGATAGGAGGGGAACCATGGGTAATCCTCCCCTGAGACCAGAAATACTCAGGAATTCAAAGATCGTTAAATCGCTAGAAATCTTTCTTAATAAAAAGCGAGGAATCCTCCTCACTTTCCTATTCGGCTCCTTTGCTAGCAAACGCATTCGTCCATTGAGCGACGTGGACATAGGGATCCTCTTTCGGGCTGTCCCTGATATTTATGCGATCAATGATCTAACAGAGGAACTATCATCGCTACTCCAAAGAGAGGTTGACCTTGTTGTATTGAATCACGCTTCTCCGGTTCTGAAAATGCAAGTACTCAAAAACGGCATATTGATTTATGCAAGTGATAGGAGACATTTCCACCAATTTTTTGTAGACACAGTAAATCAATATGATGATTTAAAGCGGATAAGAAAAAATTGTGAAAGCAGCATTTTGAAAGGAAGAATTTATGCCAGATAGAGACGTTGTCCTAGCAAAAGCCACAGCGATACAAAAATGTCTGGGAAGAATAAAGGATGTGACAGGTCTCCATCCTGATCGGCTTGATGATTTGGATGTCCAGGATATCTTTGTATTAAACCTCCAGCGAGCCATACAATCTACAATAGACCTTGCAACGCACGTTGTCGCCTCTGAAGGCTTGGGCATTCCGGATACGATCCGGGGTAATTTCGTATTCCTGGAAAATGCGAAGATTATTACCAAAACCCTATCAAAAAAGATGCAATCAATGGTAGGGTTCAGAAACATCGCCATTCACAACTATCAGGCCCTCGATGCAGAAATACTGAAAGCCATTCTTATCAAACACCTTAAAGACCTCGAGCAATTTTATACGACTATCCTGACTCATTTCGATATTGCCAAGAAGAAAAGAAGCCGCAGGTCCTAATTTCATTTCCTGTTAAACGAGAAAAAGCATTTCCAGTCCTGCCTGATGTTCATCCATTGCCTTGAATTCCTGTCGCTCCACCCGCATCACCGGAGGAACGACATATTTCCGATTCAGACATCTGCCCTCTGATTCTTAAACGCGTAGCAGCAGGAAAAACTTGTCCGGCGGCGCTTCGGGGCATTGTTCTTCTCCATTTTTCCCATTGATGATCAGATCTAGGGGAACCGTCAATCTATCCGCCCATCTGGCGAACACTGGTTCGTTTGTTGAGGGGCCCCTTTGATATCTTGATACATAACGTTGTTAAATCGTTGATTTTTCAACCTCATTGGCACAAGAGAATTCTTAGTCAACAATTTAACTACGTCCCCCACTAATGGGTTTACCGCGGTTTGGAAAAGCGGAAAGAGGTGGTTTTTTCCGCAATCCTTGCTAAAATAGGAAGATGATGATTGGACAATATATCCTGTGGACCGTTGTGATAGCCCTTTTCCTCATCGGATTGACGGGGACTATTTTGCCTACTTTGCCCGGGAACCTCCTCATCTTTGGTGGGGCCCTAATCTATGGCATATTTACCGAATTTGAGGAGGTAACCCTTTGGGTGCTTGCTGCCCTGGGGGTAATCTCCATTGGAGCTCAAGTACTTGACTATCTGGCAGAAGCCTATGGGGCAAGACGATTTGGGGCAACGAAATACGGGATTTGGGGTGCCATCATAGGGGGGGTCGTCGGCCTCATAATCCTCAATATCGGTGGCCTCGTATTGGGTATATTCTTGGGGGCAATTATCCCGGAAATCATCTTGGCCGGCCGAAGCGTGAAAGGGGCATTGAAGATTGGCTGGGGGAGCCTGTTGGGGTTCTTCGGTGGAACCCTGATGAAATTCATCCTGGGAATGGTTTCGATCGGGATATTCTTTGCGGCCCTTATTTAATATTCTCTCTGGATGCGAAATAGACTAATCTACTCTCCAGCGGGTGGCCCGTCGCTCTTTTCAACTATCGTTCTTTCGCGTACCTCTTCTTATAGGCCTCTTGGATCAGGCTCCTCTGTGTCTGATTCTCCCATTCCCTCGCGATTTTCACCGGGAGAATATTCTCTAAACGGTCTTGTTGTTTCAGGCGTTCATAGATCTCATACCATGCACAGGGGACGTCGCTATTCACCTCACATTTCCCATCCACCGTTGTCCCTCCGCATGGACCGTTGAAGAGCCCCTTAGCACACCTCGTCACCGGGCAAATACCACCGGTCTCTCCCAAGACGCACTCTCCGCAGGTCCGACAGTTTTCCTCATACCATCCGATTTCACGGTCCACCCCGACAAAGACCGTATTCAGTGCGGGAAATACCGGCTTTCCCGGATATCGCTCGGCAACAAACTGGACCCCCGCCCCGCAGGCCATGGACAGCACGGCATCATAATCGTCAATCATCGGATCCAATTCTGAGAAGAAATCGGCGTTACATTGCCGCTCAATGGTAAAGGCATCAATCTCAATGGAAAGGTTCTCCGCTTTACATGCCTTTCTCAGCTCAGCATTCAAAATGTCCACTTCCTTCTGCCCTCCCACCAGACAGATAGAGGTACATCCTCCGCAACCCACGTTCAAAACCCGTTTGTAGCCCTTGATCATTTCCACTATCTCTTCAATAGGCTTTCTCTCACCGACAATCATCCCAATTCCTCCAATGGCGCCTGCATGCCCTTAACTCTCGACCCTACGACCGGGCTGCGCGGCCTTGTTTGGGTCCACTCCGTAGCGTCTCTCACCATCGAACTCACTCACTTCGGTGGAGTTCTCATATGACATTCCCCACAGAGCCGCGGACCCCGTTTCTCTCTCCTATGGCATCCAATGCACTGGCGATGAAAAGCTCGCCGCAAATTCACGCGAGACTGTGTTGTATGGCAAGCACGGCACTGAATATTGGGGGTTCCCTCCTCCAGTTCGCTCTCATCCAAGATGTTCTTACCGTTCTCATACCGGTGGTGACAATCGGTACAGGCCAGGTCTCCAGCCATATGAACCTCATGGGGAAAATGCACTGGTGGTCGTTGCTTCTTCTTATAGGCTTCCACGTTTTCGAGCGTAATCTTCTCCGGCTGTGCACTGAGGATAGAGATCATCATCGCCGCGATAACACCTCCCAGAACCACTGTGATGCATTTCCCCTTCATGTGCTCATTCCCCTTCCAAACAGGGATTCTCACTGCACCCTAAGGCCTCACTACGTAGTCCCCCTCTTACAACCAGCTTTCTTTCTGATCTGATTCATCGAAATTCGGGTACACGCCCTGCGATCGGCAAATGGTTCGACCGAGGGCGATCATGCTGGGAATGTCGACACCGATGGGGCAATAACAACGTCGGCAGAGCACGCAATCCCGCCAGACCATTGTCTTTATCCTCTCCAGAAAATCACGGTCGACTTTTCCCTTCTTCTTATATAACTTCCCCAGGGAATTTATTGCCTTGTATGAAGGCATGTACCGTGGGTCTTTATCGTGGCCCATATAGAGAAAACAACTTTCCGCGCAGATGCTGCAATGAACGCAGTGGGATAAGAGACGCTTCATTTTTCCCTTGTTTCGTTCCAGGAATGTTTTAATCCTCTCCCTATCGATGGGTTTTTCCCCGTGCTCAGCCATCGGCTTCTCCGTTACGATGTATACTTCAGCACTACCAGCTTCGTGTGCCCTGCCCGAAGCTGTACTCACTCCCAATCAGGAAGCGGTAGAGGAAGAAAAAGAGCATATGTCCAAGTTTGGTAAAGGGGGCCACGATCAGCATCACTTCTCCGGCCAGGATATGAGCGAATAGGATAGCCTTGTAGTGAAACCACTGGTGGTACGCCATATAACCCGACAGAAAAGGCGCAACGGTGATGAAAAGAATGAGGTAGTCAAAAGCCGTCGTTATAGCCCTCACCCGGCGAACGAATATGCGGCGCAGAAGGAAAAGCGCACCACATACCAGGAGAACCACGGTCAGGATATCCGTCGTAGATTCGGAAAAACTCCAGATGCTTATGCCCCAGGATTCATCCAAGAGGATATTATGGGCCAAAAGGAAAATGGGCGTTACAAAGAGGCAGCAATGGAAAATGAGTGTGAGGATTGTCATCATCGGGTGGGTACCGATGATGGTGGTCAGGAGGGACTCGAACCATTGTCTCATGGACTCGATTGACCATCGTCCCTTGGTTTTCCCATGTACGGAAAGGAATAGCCGTTCCTTTTTTCTCGTCAGGGTGAAGAATTGAAGGAGCTGGAAAACGAGGCCTCCGAAAAATACTATGAAGGCAACCCACAGCAGTGGTCCCCGGATAAAATCAAACATTGATCCCTCCTCGGTTCCCCTCCTTTGTCCCAACGGGCCGAAGGCATTGTTTTCGCGGAGTCAGCACGGCAGCCCCCTCCTTTTTACACCTGAGGCCTGGGCAATAACTTAGCGCGCTCGGCAATCTCGGGCACCCTGCGTTCCCATTCGATGGCCATAAGATGTACGCCTGCCACACCCTTCATCTCCTTGAATTCCTTAATCTGCTCACACGCCATTCTGATACCCTCGTCTCCCTGCTTCTTCCTCTCCACTCCCTGAAGGCGGTCTATGTACTCATCAGGTACATCCAAGCCCGGAACACTGGTCTTCATGTACTTCGCCATACCAACGCTCTTCAGGGGTGTGACACCGGCCAGGACATAAGTCCTCTCGGTAAGACCCATGTCATTGGCCTGCCGAATCCAATCACGGAATTTATCCATGTTATAAATGCACTGGGTTTGTATGAAATCCGCTCCGGCTTCTATCTTCTTCGCTAAACGGTATACACGCCACTCGAAGGGCTCCGCAAAGGGGTTGGCAGCAGCACCGATAAATATTTCCGGCGACCCGTCAATTTCGATACCGTTGAGAAACGTGCCTTCATCGCGCATCCTCTTTACCATGCTGATGAGCTGTATGGAGTCGATGTCGAAAACACCCTTCGTCTTCGGGTGGTCCCCGAATTGCTGATGGTCTCCGGAGAGGCAGAGCATATTCCTAATGCCATGGGCACAAATGCCGAGGATATCGCTCTGCATTGCCAAACGATTCCGGTCCCGGCAAACCATCTGGAAATTGGGTTCCAGACCCTCTTGGAGTACGATCAGCGAGGCGGCCCAACTGGACATTCGTACCACGGCGGTCTGATTGTCCGTTATATTCACCGCATCGACAACTCCCTTTAAATGCCGAGCTTTCTCCCTGACGGCCTCGACATTGGCTCCACGGGGTGGTCCCAGCTCCCCGGTAAAGGCGAACTTCCCGGCTCTCAACACCTTTTCGAGAGTACTCCCTGATTTCATGCGTACGTCCCTTTCCATAGGGCAAAAGAGCAATGAAGACACAAGCCCCCTGAAACCTCATCCCGCCTCCAGGAGGCTCCCAGTCCCCTTTCAATGCAAACGGGCATCTGTATAAAATGTAAACAATCACAAGGTCACATGCAAGTCCTTTTTTTCACAAATTCGAACAGTCGCGTTACCTCGAAAGGTGAAAGCTTTTCTATCCCCCTCTCTGATGGCGATTGATCTTGACATCATCAGGGGTTTGCCTTTAAATTTTGGAAAACCATTCATTGCTCAGAGATCGGGACAATATGGACACTGATATCGCTCAGAAATATCTCCTCAGGGCCCTCGATGCATTCAACAAGCGGGTCATCGTGGTTTCCCCGGAATTTAAGGTCCTGGCGGCCAGCGGCCAGTCTATCGGAAGCCGTCAGACTGAAATCGTGGGAAAACCATGTCATGAGGTATTCAAAGATCTTCCCGCTCCCTGTGAGAATTGCCCCATGGGTGAGGTTATGGCAACGGGCAGGCCATCTCTACGAGGAAGCCAGGGTGATCCCGAGGAAAGGATGGCCTGCCTCTATTGTTACCCAATCTTCTCGGGGAAAAAGGTCGAAGCACTTGTGATGATGGATTTCGATCTCCCCATTCTGGAAGGGCTGGAAGAGAAGCTGCACCGTTCCAGTGCCTTTCTCCGGAGCCTCATCCTCAGCTCGGTGGACGGCGTTATCGCGGCGGAAAAAACCGGGAAAATCCTCATCTTCAACGATGCGGCTGTAGAGATCTGTGGCTATGGCGTAGATGAAGCCCTCAACCGCCTGGAAATCCGCGATATCTACCCCGGCGATGCTGCGCGGGAGGTAATGCGAAAACTCCGCAGTGAGGAATATGGGGGCAGGGGAAAACTCAAGGGCTACCGGGTGGATTTACTGAGAAAAGACGGCGAGCTCATTCCCATAAGCCTCAATGCGGCCATCGTCTACGAGGGGGATCGTGAAGTGGCAACCATCGGCTTTTTCAACGATCTCCGCGAGACGCTCCGGATGAAGGAGGCACTGGAAAAAACCCAGATCCAGCTCCTCCAGTCGGAAAAAATGGCTTCCCTCGGGAAGCTTGCTGCCGGTGTGGCTCACCAGTTGAACAATCCTCTCGGGGGAATAACGCTATTCGCAAAGCTCGTGCTGGAGGAATACGAACTGGAAGAAGGGGTGCAAGAGGATTTGCAACGTATCCTGAAAGACGCGCAAAGATGTCGCGACACCGTCAAGGAACTCCTGGAGTTCGCCCGGCAAACTCGTCAGGAGATGAGGCCCCACGACATCAATCAGGCCATCTCCCGAACGCTCTTTCTCCTCGAAAATCAGGCGATTTTTCAGAATATCGATATAGAGAAAAACTTGGCACCCGATCTCCCTCTCGTCCCGGCCGACATCCAGCAGCTTAATCACATGTTCATGAACATCATTCTCAACGCGGTTGAGGCGATGGAGGGAAAGGGGAAGTTGACCTTGAAGACCACTCTTTCCTCGAACAGAGAGCGACTCCTTATCGAGATATCCGACACGGGTTCGGGAATACCCGAAGATATTCTCCCTCAGATTTTCGAACCCTTCTTTACCACCAAGGAAGATGGAAAGGGGACGGGTCTTGGACTCAGCCTGGTTTACAGCATTGTCGAAAATCAAGGCGGCAGCGTCACGGCCAGGAGCCAACCGGGTGAAGGGACTACCTTCCTCATTGAACTGCCTCTCACCAGGGAGGACAATGGAGGCGATGAACATGGAAAATAGGGTCGCCGGCATGAGCGTGCTGGTTGTGGATGATGAACAGGACATCCGTGATGGATCCGAACGCATCCTGAGCCGGATGGGCTGCCAGGTGCTCACGGCAGCTCAGGGAGAGGAAGCCCTGCAGATCCTGACAGAGGAAACGGTTTCCATTGTGCTCCTCGACATGAAGATGCCGGGAATGGACGGCATCGAAGTCCTCACGCGGATCCGTGAGATAAACGAAGAGATCCTGGTCATCGTCATCACCGGATACGCCACTGTCGAGACCGCCATTGAGGCCATGAAGCAGGGAGCATACGACTTTATCTCCAAACCCTTTGAGCCGGATCAACTGCGAATTGTCGTGAATCGAGCCTTGGAGAAACTCCGCCTCACCAGGGAAGCCGAGAGCTTGGAAGAGGAACGAAGAAGAACCCTCTCCGATCTTGACACGGAAAAGAGCCGTACTCGCACCATCATCGAGTCCCTTCCCAACGCGTTGGTGGTGACCAATGCCCATGGGCGGGTGGTCCTGACGAATCCGGCCTTCCGGCAGCTCTTCGATCTCTCCACCGACCGGGGTCCGGGGGACCAGATCGAAGACTATATTCCCGATAAAGGTCTCTGCAATCTCGTCATGGAGATCTCTCAGGGAAAACATATCGACTACGACGATATCCCCGCTTGTGAATTCACCCTGCCAAACGAAAAATACCTCCTGGCCCGCGGCCAGCCCGTTGTGGGAGAGAGAAATGAATGTCTAGGCGCGGTGGTGAACCTCGTGGATATCACCGCGATGAAAGCCCTTGATCAACTCAAATCCGATTTCGTGGCTAAAGTCTCCCACGAACTCCGCTCCCCCCTTTCCACCATTCATCAGCAACTCGCTTTCGTGCTCAGCGACATGGTGGGACAAGCCTCCGAAAGTGACCAGCACATCATTTCCCGGGCCAAGGAGAAGACCGAAGGGCTCATTTCGCTGATCGGAGATCTGCTCGACCTGTCACGCATCGAGGAAGGAATCGTCTCACGGGAACCAAAACCAGTCAAGCTCGAGGAAGTCTTGAAGGGCGTGGTGGACTTTCTGGGTGCCAAGGCCAAGGGCCGAAATCAATCCCTCGTCCTGCAACTCCCGACGAACCCTCTCCCTTCACTTACAGCCGACCCATTGGCACTGGAGAGCATCTTTGGAAACCTGATCACCAACGCCATCAACTATACCCGGAATGGTGGAAAGATCAGGGTAAAAGCCGATCTCGCCGGAGTTAATATCCGGGTAGAAGTGGCTGATAACGGATTCGGAATAGAGGCGAAGTACCTGGATCAAATCTTTGAGAGATTCTATCGGGTCAAGAACGAAAAGACGAGGTATATTACCGGCACCGGGCTCGGGCTCACCATTGTGAAAGGACTGATAGATTCCCTGGGAGGGTTCATTGAGGTGGAAAGCACGCCGGGCAAGGGCAGCATCTTCACGGTCCTGCTTCCGGTGAAGCGACCTGAGGCCACCGGCTAATTCATGGGTAATGCATGAATCCTCCGTTCTTTCTCACGCTCGACATCCTCCAGCAGCTGATCTCATGTCGATTCAAGGGCTCTGAGGAACTCTTCCGGCGGGACTTGGAGGCCCGTCCATAGTGAAAAGGTACGCCTGGCCTGGTAAGCAAGCGCCGGAAGGCCGTCCATAAACTGGATTCCCCTGCTTCGTGCCATATCCTGCCAGAAGTTCTCCCTCCTCCCATAGTTAAGGTCGAACATCAGTTCGCAATCCGATAGTTCAAGTTGAGCGGCAAGGGCAGCCAGGTCCGGCGACTCATCAGGGCTGGAGACCGAGGTGGCGTTGACGACGATGTTTGCCGAGATGTGCTCGTCCCACAATGACTCCAGAGACTTCCCCTCGCCTCCTATATGGTTGACGATCCCTTCCACTTTTTCTTCGTTTCTGCTAGCAACGAGGATGGATTCCGCCCGAAGCCAGTTTAAGATAAAAACAACGGCTTTTGCTGCACCTCCCGCCCCGAAAACGAGGGCGGATTTTCCGGAAACATCGAAGCCTGCCTGATTGAGGGCATCCATAAAACCGATGGCATTGGTATTGTAGCCCTTGAGCCTACTGCCATTGCGGACTATGGTGTTGACCGCACCAATAATGGTCGCCCCCTCGGAAATGGCATCCAAGTGGGGCATAACCTTCTCCTTATATGGCACGGTGACATTTGCGCCCGCTATGTTTAAGACTTTCAAGCTCTGGACGGCATGGCCGAGCTGATCCGGTTCCACCATAAATGGCACATAAGTCCCCTTTATCCCGACGCGGTTGAGTATCGCCGAAAACATAGCAGGAGATCTCGTCCGATAAACCCGCTCATCGCCTAGGATACAGAACACTTTCATGGAAATTGCAAATTTCGGATCAAGGCTTTTTGGAGGCGCAGACTTTTTGCTGACTTTCGGGATTCATAAATACTGAGGGCTCGACTACGGTTTCCCTTCGGCCGGGGCCCCGGTGGCCTTGCCGCGCTCGGTTGAAGAAGGTTTTGCTTGAGGAGGTTCTATCCCGAGCCTTTTTGCTGTATGATCCCTGCCGAGGTAGAAATTGAGCCAGGAAGAGGTTTGCCATAAATCCCAATTGCACGGGAGAACGATGTACTCGCCGATGGTAGTCTCTTCGTTGTACGCTTTGAGCCTTTCGTATGCCTGGACCCAGACGCATTTCTTCTCATTGGGGTAGACTTCACACCACCCTTCATAACTTCCCCCGCACGCCCCGTTCCTCTGACTCTTCGGGCATTGCGACATAGGACAGACAAAGGCCACGTCGAACAGCGCACAGTCTCCGCAGTTCAAACAGCCAAAGAGAGCTGCTTTGGCCAAGTGTTCAAAGTAGTCCAGAGCCCTTTTCGTTCTCGGCCACGTATCTATACGTTTCGCCATGGGCCGAAGCATTTTGAACACCCAACTCCTCTCATTGAAGAGCACCGTGTGAGCAATCCTTGAGAACCGGTAGATGAGGGGAACCGAGGGTTTCAAGGTCCCCTTGGCGGGAATATCCGTGTTCAATCCCGTCTCGTTATCCCGCTCAAAGAAGTAAAAACCATCCGCCTGCGGATAATCGAATTCCGCCACCAAGCTTTCCCAATCGCTGGTAAATTCCTCTCCCTTCGTAATGATATGTTCAACCATTTCGTACGTAATACCGTGTCCTCCTATGTGGGCTCCGGCACACCCCATTCCCTTGGCAATGGCGTATATCTTTGCAGATCTCAGAAGTCTGGCAGATTTCCCCTTATCCTCGGCCTTTGCTTCCTCGGCAAGCTCGGCCACCAGTTTGTCCGTTACCACGCATCCGGGGATACCATTTGCATTCATAAGTTTCGCCGTTCCATACGGCAAGATGTAGATGTTCGCGATAACCGGTATGTCGTAGGTGTTTACCCTTAGCCATTGTAATAGCTCATGGAGTTTCCTGGCATCGTAGCCAACCTGGGTGATGATGAACTTTGCACCAGCCTCGATCTTCTTCTTGAGTTTGGTATACTGGGCCATCAGTTCCGATTCCAATTTCTTGAAGGGAGATACACAAACCCCGGCATAGAAATCCGTGGGCGCAAGAACCACCTTCTTCCTCATTACCTGGTGTTCCAATCCCCTATTCATCGTTTCAACCAATCTCACAGAGTTTACCGGGTCTATGTCGAACACCGGCTTCGGCCTCCCCTCAAAGGCTTCGCTCGAGGGATAATCTCCCGTCAAAACGAGAATGTTTCTCACCCCTTCCGCCGCCAGGCCATAGAGCATGCTCTCGATTTCGCTTCTATTCTTGTCCCTACAGGCGAGGTGAACCAGGGGCTCCATGCCAGATTTCTTTATCTCGGCACATAACATTTCGGTGGAGAGGGCCGGGTTTCCGCCGGGATTGTCGGTAACGCTTATCGCATGGATTTTCCCACCGTCCGCGGCTCTGGCAACGTTATCTATCACGTGCTCCTGTTGCATCTCGAAGGCACCTCTCCCCGGTATTTGCTCCCACGTCACACAGAAGGTGTTCTCGTCGAGGATCGCGTCCCTGAGCGGATTCGCCCTCTCGCTTAATTTGGTGCTTATCTTCTCCATTAAACCCACTGACTCCATGAGACGGGAAAGAGATGCGGTATCATCCGGTGTAATGGAGAAGTAGTCCTCCGCATCCATCTGCATGGCTTCCTGGCTCGTCCACGCCTTGTGTGGTTGTTCCGGAAGCCGGAGATCCACGACGAGGAGGGGAATATGCTTGGTTATCCATCCGCCCCGGAGCCTCCTATGGAGCTTAAAGGAGGTTCCCCGGGGCTCCAGATACCCCAGGAGAATCGCATCAGGACGTTCCGTCCTCGCCATGGACAATCCCTCATGTTCATTCCGTGCGAAGAGCAATTCGATCTGATCCCCGAGGGACTTTCCTATCATCTCGAGGAATTCCGGCTCACTGCCAACCACCAAAACCCTGGCCCTTCCGCTCGTCTTCTCCATTGTAAATCTCCTGCCCGGATACGGTCATGGTTATATGCAAACTCTTCATTTCTTTGTCGCGCGGGCGAATCCCGGGGACATGCAAACTCTCCCTTCACACCCATGCCGGAAGCGTGAGGTGGGCCCCAAACGCATCCCGTTCACACGAGGACGATCGCCCATTTCCTCAAAGCCCGAGAAGACGTTTCACGCTGTTTACGATCTGCTGTGCAGAGGCTGGTTTGGGGAGATAATCCTCAGCCTCCATACTCATACCATCGCGGTGGGAATAGTGAGTGGAGGATACGCGGGATGCCACGGCGGTCAACATGACGATGGGTATGTCGACATACCGCTCATCCGCCTTGAGCTCCGCACACATCTGGTACCCGTCCTTTTCCGGCATGATGACATCAAGGACGATGGCATCTGGAGGGTTTCCCTTGACCTTCTCCATTCCTTCCACGCCGTCGTAAGCCACGTCCACCTCAAATCCTTCCTTCTCCAGGTTTGCCTGAACAATGGAAACAAAATCAGGTTCGTCATCCACCACGAGAATTCTCTTTTTCTCACTCATTTATTTCCTCCCTTACGATCACGACATACCTGCTTCCTTGCCCTACATATCCCCTTCTCATTCATATGCCTATCCCCTCCAATATCTCAGGGAGCTTATCTTCCCAGCCGACGGTGGAGAGATGGGCACCCCCGAACCCTTCTTCCCTCAGAGTGGAGGCCGTCTCCACGACAATACGCGTACATTCATGCACCCTGTCCCGGGCGTTCTGCAACCGTTCAATCAAGGCACCTGGAATATGAACTTTATCGTTGTTCCGATCAATGTAACGAGCCATTCCAACGGATTTGAGCAACAACACGGTGGGAATGATCCTCCCCTTCCGGCGGTCCACCCGTTTGAGAAAGGGATCGATGGAGGCAAGATCAAATAAGGGTGGTGACACGAAGAACTGGACTCCTTCCTCGATTTTCTTGTCCATCTCCTCAAGTTCTAGATCCAGGGCCTTTCCCTCGGCCGCCGTATTGACTACAGACCCGACAAAGAATCGAGGAGAACCAGAAAGACCAATTCCCGCCATGTCTTGCCCCCGCTGAAGCTTCTGAGTGACATCGAGCAATTCGAGAAGTTCAATATCATATACTGCCTTTGCCTGATGGTGATCCCCGAAACCCACATCTTCGCCCCTCACCACCATAATATTGTTGATGCCACATGCAGAAGCCGCGAGGAGATCAGCCTGAAGCGCCAACCGGTTCCGGTCCCGGCAACTAAGCTGCATCACTGGCTCCATTCCCTTTTCCTTGAGAATCAAGGCACCGCCCAGAGAACTCATGCGAAGGACGGCGTCATTCATGTCGGGCACCACAAAGGCATCGACTCTCTCCTTAACTCTCGTGGCGTTGGCCACCATAGTTGAAACGTCTACCCCCTTGGGGGGTTCCATTTCGGCCAAAATGGCAAACTTTCCTTCGTCCAATTTGCTCTTCAGGCGCATGGGTTTACCTCCGGGAACTGGACACTGTCGTTAGCTATTCCACACCTTTACGGTCACCGCCTCATGCCGGCTTCCATTTATGACCTTACAGTATAGTGAGTGGCGCTTGGTGTCTAGTCAGAACAAGAAAATTTCCCCCGTATGTGAGCCTTCGCCCGCATACGGCTCCCTCACTTCCAGTTCAATCTCGACAACCAGGGATTTGGCCCAAAAGGACTAGGACGAGTATAATCCCGGGATGATTCTCACATCACCGACGGTCCTGGTTGTTCCTCGGGTAGCAAAGGAAACAGGTCTTTAAGGGGCGCTTGGAACCTCCGAGTTGTCCAATTAGAGCTCAAGCCAGGAATCGGAGTAAAGGCTTAGGCCCAGGAGCACCTTTGTGGTCTTTACGTAGTCGACTTCTTCCTTGCTCAACGAGGCCAAATCCGGTTCGTCCCCATCCATGACCCGATGGACCAATTTCCTGATCTCCTCCCTTTTCCCCCTGGCAATGCTCTTCAGGTCCTCATCGAAGGCATCCACGATGGCGGACTGCATCCCGTACTTCTCGCTCATCATCAGATAGGTCTGGTTGAGAATGGGCCTTAAATGGGCGGGCGCGGCATTGGACACGTTGGAAAGCCCGCAGGTCGATTTTAATCCCGGGGCCATCTCCTGGAGATCCTTGAACATCACCATGAACTCAAGGAGGCTCTTCACCTGGTCCTGCTGGCTGGTCACGGGGGTCACGATGGGATCGACCCAAACATCTTCGTTGGGAATACCAAATTCCGCCGCCTTGGCCATTAATTCGGCCGCCAACGAACCCCTTTCGCTGGCATCCCGCGGCATCCCCTCAGGACCCCACAGGAGG
>JAUWDQ010000246.1 GCA_030608745.1 Pseudomonadota bacterium
CGGAAAGGGGCCTCCCCCTACCCTTGTGGTATAAGCCTTTGTAGTCCCAATGACGGCATCAATATGGGTCGGGCCGATCCCTGAACCCGAGCAGGCATTTCCGGCTACCGTGCTGGATGAGGTTACATACGGATAGGTGCCGTGGTCCACATCCAGCAGGCATCCTTGTGCCCCTTCAAAGAGCAAATTCCTCCCCCGCTTCATCTCCTCGTGGAGGACAACGGACGTATCGACCACATATTTCCCCAATTTTTCCCGAAATCCCTTATAATCGCTGAGGATTTGAGCCCCATCCAAAGGGGATTCCCCGAGCATTTGGGTCAAATAGAAATTCTTTTGGGTCAGATTTTCCTCCAGCTTTTCCCTAAAGGACCACTTATCGAGGAGGTCGATTATCCTGATTCCACACCGCGCAACCTTATCCTCATAAGCCGGCCCAATCCCCTTTCCGGTTGTCCCAATTTTCTTGCCGCCCGATTTCAGGCGTTCTCGAGCCACATCGATAACCTTATGGTAGGGCATGATGAGATGAGCTGCCTCGCTGATGAGGAGTTGGGACTCATCCCGAAAATACCCTTTCTTCTTCAAGGCATCAATCTCCTCGCAGAGGACACCAGGATCGATTACAACCCCGCTACCGATAACGCACTTCTTCCCGGGGTGGAGGATACCAGAGGGAATCAGGTGAAAGATAAACTTCTCATCCCCTACCACCAGGGTATGACCTGCGTTATTTCCCCCCTGAAAACGAATAATCACGTCGGCAAACTGGCTGAAGAGGTCAACCACCTTCCCCTTGCCTTCGTCACCCCATTGGCTTCCCACGACAACGATATTGGGCATTCTCTTACCCTCTTTTCAGGTCAGAGCTCAACATGTTTCACGGAGATGATATTGGGCAATTGCGATAACTCCTCCATCACCTCTTTCGATATGACTGAATCCAAATGAAGCAGGGAGATGGCGTTGTCCCCCAAACGATCACGGCTAAATTGCATGGTAGCGATGTTGATGTTTCTGTTACCGAGGGTCGTCCCGATATTCCCAATGACGCCGGGCCTGTCGTAATTATGAATCAGGAGCATGTTACCCTTTGGTACGGCCTCGATGCGGAAATCGTTGATTTGTACAATCCGGAAATCCTTGGTACCGAAAAGAGCCCCTGCAACAATGTTCCTTTCCCCCCCACCCATCGCCATAATAGCAACCATGCTGGCGAAATCCTCAGAACTGCTGGACTTGGATTCCCTCACCCTGATTCCCCGGTCCTTGGCTATGATCGAGGCGTTTACAAAATTAACCACCTCCCCCATATAAGGAGTCAACAACCCCCTCAATATGGAAACGGTAATGGGTGAGACCTCATACTCCGCCACGGTACCCTTGTATTCGATGGAGAGCTCTTCAATAGCGAAATCCGATATTTGGGTGAGGAAACTCCCCAATTTCTTCCCTAAATCGAGATAAGGCTGGACCACGGGAAGCACATCGGGGCTGACGATGGGTATGTTTACCGCATTTCGAATCCTCTTGTTGATGAGGAAATCGACTACCTGATCGGCGATGGCCACTGCCACGTTCTGCTGGGCTTCATTTGTGGCAGCCCCGATGTGGGGAGTACAGATCACATTCTCCACATCGAAAAGGGGATTATTCCCTGCCGCCTCATTTTCGAAGACATCCAGGGCTGCTCCCCTCACCTTTCCGGACCTCAGTGCATGTAAGAGGGCTCTTTCGTCCACAATTCCCCCCCGGGCGCAGTTAATGATCATCACACCAGGCTTCATCCTTTCAAAGGCCTCGGCGCCGACTAAATGACCTGTCTCTTCCGTTAAGGGTGTATGGATGCTGATGAAATCGGATCGGCTCAAGAGATCATCCAAGGAAACCAAGGGAATCCCCTTTTGGACCGCTGCATCCGGGGATATATAGGGGTCATACGCTATCACATCCATCTTCATTCCCTGGGCCCTCTCCGCAACAAGGCTACCGATTTTCCCAATGCCGATGATGCCGAGGGTCTTATCATAGAGCTCGACCCCCATGAACTTACCCTTCTCCCACTTTCCCGATTTCGTGGAGGCGTTGGCCTGAGGAATATTCCTCGACATGGCCAGCATCATGGCTATGGTATGTTCGGCAGCCGCCACGGCATTTTCACCGGGGGTGTTCATCACGAGGATTCCCCTTCGCATCGCTGCTTGAACGTCGACGTTATCAATCCCGATTCCGGCACGCCCGATTACCTTAAGCCTCTCCGAGGCGTTGATAATGTCAGCACTAACCGTTGTTTTGCCCCGAATAATGATGCCGTCATACTCCCTAATGGTGGCCCTCAACTCACCAGGGCTGAAATTCGTCCACACATAACACTTGATCGCCTTCTCCCCTTTAAGGATTTCTATACCCTTGCGGGACAAGCTGTCGGCGACCAATATCCTATAGACCGCTTCCTCTTCCATTCGGCCCACCTCAAAGGGAGATCAACACCTCTTCCACGGCCCTCACCCCGGCGCCCAACTCGAATCGATGGCCCATCTCTGCAAGAAGCATCTCCAGCGCACTGATAACCATAACCATGAAAGCGGTCTCAAACGCAGATAATCTTATTTCATACGGTCTGCAATGTCAATATAGGAAACATCTAGGGCTTTCTGACGTTCTGGGAGGCTCCCGGAGAGTTCCGATTTGGCTGAGCATCATATGCTGGAAGTTAGGGAATTCTCTGGAGACCGGAGGGAATCGCCCTTAGCCTTTGACCCTGAGACTTACGCCGAGGACAAACCGGCGTGATCAGCCGAGCGGAAGGGGAAAACCCTTCAGTCTTCCCATGGGATTGGCCCTCCCAACGGACATGGCGAGAAAAATAAGAGAAAATTGGGCGATTCCCAGACCCAAGGGGTAATCCGGTGGGATAATCAAGGCTATCGATTCAACCTCTCAATCAACGAGGTGAGCTGGGAAGCGCTTTCTAAGACATAATCGGCCCCCGTTTCCAGAAGTTCATCCCTCGTGGTCCTCCCCGTTAATACCCCCACCGTCCGCATACCGACCCTTTTCCCGGCGAGAATATCCATGGGATGATCCCCTACCATAACGGCATCTCCAAAAGACACTGCCAACCTATCCAAAAGTGTGGTTAGATGGTGAGGATCCGGTTTGACCCTTCTCACGGAGTCCCTCGACAGGAAAGCATCGCAGAGGGATTCGATATGGGGGAAAATCCTCCGAACAGCACCATCACAGTTTCTGGTAATGATACCTACCTTCACCCCGGCAATTCTCAGCTTCCTCAACATGGATTCCACTCCCGGGAAGAGGTGGCTCTGCGAAGCCGCCTCCAATTCTTTCTCCCTCAACATCTTGTGAGCTTTTTCCCTGAATTGTTCCGCCAAAGGCCGCTCCCTTCTCAGCAGAATGGAGGATGCCTCATCGATGGTCTCCAGTATGTATCTCTCCCTCAAGGACTCCCGAGAAATGCCGTGTTCCTCGATAAGGCTGAGGATCTTTTCTGTCATCGTCGAGAAATCTATGTTCAATACCGCCAATGTCCCATCGAAATCCAAGATGACCGCCTTGATCACCTGCTCTTCCCTTTCGTCAGCCACGGGGCGAAAGGCTATCTGCCCAAATCCAAGTCACTGATTTCAGACTAGCCTCAACAAGGGATACACAAAGGTTTCCCCAGGTTTCCCCATATCGAGCCGCGCTCATGGTATGTGAATATCCCGGAACTGTCAATGGTTATCTTGTGTCCTCAAAACCGGGATGAAGCATGGCCACTGTTACCTTTTTCAGAATATCGAGGCAAGGCAAATTGTGTAGGG
>JAUWDQ010000043.1 GCA_030608745.1 Pseudomonadota bacterium
GTGTGAGTCCGTGTCCTGCGAGTCCGTGTCCGTGTCCTTGTCCTTGTCCGTGGCGTTGCGTTCGTGCGTCCGTGGTCCGTTCGTTCGATTCTTCGTTCAAATGCTTGGTGAGATGTATAGTAATACGTCTCAGCTCTCCACGATCGTATCCCTCAACTCGCTGTCGAGGATGCAGAGGAATTCCCATTTCGTCCTTTCCAGAATTTTCCTCTCGAAGTGATCGCTGGCCATGAGCTTCTCTCTGTGTCTGTACATTCCATAGACTAATTCGAAGATCCCCTTGCCCAGGAGAGCTTCAGTCTTAAAGATGAGAGGCGTCCAATCATCTTCCCTCTTAGGACTCATTTCCAAGGTAGCCCGCAGTTCCCCCTCTAGCCTGTCCGCCCCTTCCCTCTCACACTTGTTAATCGCAAAGATATCCCCGATTTCCAGTATCCCTGCCTTAATGGCCTGAATATCATCCCCCTGTCCGGGGACCAAGACCACGACGGAGGTGTGGGCCGTATTGACGATATCAACCTCGTCCTGGCCGACTCCAACGGTTTCTACGATGATGATATCCTTGCCCATGGCATCCATGACCTTGATGATGTCATTGGTCGATCGAGATAAGCCCCCCAGGTTTCCCCTTGTCGCCAGGCTTCTGATGAACACCCCGTCGTCAATGCTATGCCTCTGCATTCGAATTCGGTCTCCCAGAATGGCCCCTCCAGTAAAAGGGCTTGTTGGGTCCACGGCGACAATCCCGACAGTTTTTTCCTCCTTCCGGAAGATTTCCACGGTTTTGTCAACCAGGGTGCTCTTTCCGGAGCCGGGAGGGCCCGTTATCCCGATAATGTAGGCATTTCCCGTTTTTGGGTAGATCTTCTTAAGTTCTTCCATGGCGTTGGGCATGCGATCATCGATGTCCCTCATCAGCCTGGAAGCTGCCCTGATATCGCCCCGAAGGATTTCTTCCGCCAAACTCATGCGTCACCCGTTGGTATAGGGTCTATCTGGTTTGTCTAGTCTATTTGGTTCTTTTCGTTCATCTCGTTGACCAGATAAACCAAATGAACCAAAGAAACCATATCAACCAGAAATGCGCTCCCCATTACCCTTTTTTGGGATATCTATAAAGCCCTTCCGGGAACACCGATATGCCTCGCGATGACGATCCTTTGGATTTCCGAAGTTCCCTCGCCGATGTCCAGAAGTTTCTGATTTCGGTAATGCCTCTCGACGGGATATTCCTTCATTAAACCGTATCCCCCATGGAGTTGAACGGCTTGGTTGGCAACGCGATGATACGTTTCGGAACAGACCAATTTTGCCATGGCAGATTCCTTGGAAAAGGGACGTTTCAGATCGGCGAGCCAGCAGGCCTTATAGAGTATCAGCCTGGCCATTTCGATTTCGGTATACATGTCAGCCAGTTTAAAGGCATTTACCTGAAATGAGCCAATGGGCCTCCCGAACTGCTCCCTTTCGTGTCCATATTTCATGGCACACTCAAAAGCTCCTTGGGCCCCACCCAGACCCATGGCACCGATGCTGAGCCTTCCCCCGTCGAGGGTCTCCAACATTTGGTGAAACCCCTCGCCCCTTTCCCCGAGGAGGTTCTCCTTAGGGACCCGGCAATCCGCGAAGGAGAGTTCTCCCGTATTGGAGGCTCGCCAAACCATTTTACCATGCATGGTTTTCGCCTCAAACCCTGGAGTTCCATTTGGAACCAAAATGCAGGAGAGCTCCTTGGACCCTTTCTGCCTCTCCCCTGTTACAGCCTGCACCACGCAGACGGCACTGATTTCCGTTGAAGAGTTGGTGATGAAGATCTTACTTCCGTTGATGACCCAATGGTCGCCCTCCAGCGTAGCCCTGGTCGCGGTGGCTCCCGCATCGGAACCGGCATTGGGTTCGGTCAGGCCAAAGGAGGCCAAGGTTTTCCCCACAACGAGGTCGGGAACCCATTGTTTTTTCTGGTTATCATTTCCGAAATGGTAAATGGGGGATATTCCCAGGGAACACCCCGCGGCCAATGTGGCCGCCTGGGATCCATCGACCCGGGCGATTTCCTCGGTTGCGATGATATAGGCCAGATAGCCCATATCAGATCCGCCGTATTCCTCCGAGACATATAACCCGAATAGTCCCAGTTCCCCCATGCGGTGGGTCAATGGGACGGAGAATTCCTCCTTATCATCAAGTTCCTGGGCCACGGGGGCGATCTCCTTCTCTGCGAAGGTCCTGATCATTTTTCGAACCATCTCTTGTTCTTCGGCCAAATCGAAATCCAAAGCCATCGAGACCCTCCTCCTTTGCCATCCGGCGAGAAAGGGGTAAAATGGGGTGAAAAACCCCTATCCCCTTGTTTCTACTTCCTTGGCTTGATATTGCGGCGAACCCAATTCACCGTATCCCCAATAGACGTTCCCGGCGTGAAAACCTCTTTTATGCCCGCGTCCCTGAGCTTGGAGATATCCTCCTCGGGGATGATGCCGCCGCCGAATACCACGATATCGTCAGCCCCCTTCTCCTTCAGGAGCTCCACAACACGGGGAAAGAGGTAGTCATGGGCTCCGGCCAGGCTACTGAGGCCGATGCTATCCACATCCTCCTCAATGGCCGCTGCCACGATCTGTTCCGGGGTTTGGTGGAGTCCCGTATAGATCACCTCAAAGCCCGCATCCCTGAACCCCCGTGCGATGATTTTTGCCCCTCGGTCGTGCCCATTCAGCCCCGGTTTGGCCACCATAATCCGGATTTTCCTTTCAGGACTCATATTCCCTTTCCCATCGCCCATTGGCGTATTTGACATCTTCATTATGTGTGAGGGATAATCTTTGAGAAAATCGTCCTTCGCTCCTCAAAAATATTTTCTCGACTATTCTAAAGTTCGCTCTACTGCAGGAGCGCCTGGGGCTCTACTCCGCCTCACAACTTATCGGAGCGTGCAGCGCCCTAACCGGATGACTGCAACACCGCAGCACCGCGACACTATGTAATTTAGAACATTCCTGGATCCGTGTAGGTCCCGAAGACCTCCCTGAAGACATCACAGATCTCCTGCAACGTGGCATATTCCCGAACGGCGTTGATGATGTGAGGCATGAGGTTTTCATCCCCTTCGGCGGCACCTCTTAGCTCTTTCAAATGGTCCTTCACCCTTTGTGTGTTCCTCATTTCCTTTACTTCCCGCAACCTTTTTAATTGTCTTCTTTCAATCAGAGGATCCATCTTCCATGTGGTGATGGGAGCATGATCGGTTGCGTATTTATTTACACCCACAACCACTTTTTTCGCATCGTCGATCAATTTCTGGTATTGATAGGCGGCCTGTGCGATTTCCGCTTGAGGATATCCCTTTTCTATCGCCGCGAGCATTCCCCCCATGTCATCGATTTTTTGAATGTATTCCAGGGCCTCTGTCTCTACTCGATTGGTCAGGGTTTCAACGAAGTAAGAACCCCCGAGGGGATCAATATTGTTGGTTACCCCCGTTTCCTCTGCCAAAATTTGCTGAGTCCTCAAGGCTATGGTAGCGGCCTCCTCCGTGGGAATCGCATAAACCTCATCGAGGGAGTTGGTATGCAGTGACTGGGTGCCTCCCAGAACAGCGGCAAGGGCTTCATAGGCGGTTCGTATGACGTTGTTGTAGGGTTGTTGAGCACTCAGCGAACATCCCGCCGTCTGGGTATGGAACCGGAGCATCAAGGAGCGGGGATTTTTGGCCTTGAACCTCTCCTTCATAATCCTCGCCCATATGCGCCTGGCTGCCCGGAACTTGGCAATCTCCTCGAAGAAGTCGATGTGAGAATCGAAGAAGAAGGAGAGGCGCGGGGCGAAATAATCCACCTCCAGACCCCTTTCCAGTGCCGCTTCGACGTAAGCAATCCCATCAGCCAGGGTAAAGGCCAGTTCTTGAACTGCCGTCGATCCGGCTTCCCTGATATGATATCCGCTGATACTAATGGTATTCCATCGAGGAACCTCCCTGGTGCAGTATTCTATGGTGTCGACGATGAGCCGGATCGACGGTTGGGGCGGAAGCATGAAGGTTTTTTGGGCGATGAACTCCTTGAGCATGTCGTTCTGTATGGTTCCTCCGACCTGGCTCTTGCTCACCCCCTGTTTTTCTGCAACGACGATGTACATGGCCAACAGAATAGGTGCCGGTGGATTGATGGTCATCGAAGTAGTTACTTTTTCCAGAGGAATTCCCTCCAACAGGATCTCCATATCCTTGAGGGTATCTACGGCTACCCCGCATTTCCCGATTTCACCCCTTGCCATGGGGGAGTCGCTGTCGTATCCCATCAGGGTAGGGTAATGAAAGGCGATGGATAGCCCGGTTTCTCCATGTTCCAGAAGATAATGAAACCGCTGGTTTGTCTCCTCAGGCCCCCCCAACCCGGAGAACATTCGCATCGTCCAGATCTTTCCCCGGTACATTGAAGCTTGAACCCCTCGAGTGAATGGATAGACGCCGGGAAAACCAATGTCCCTCGAGTAATCTAAATTCTCGATGTCCTTCGGGGTATAGAGTCCTTTTACCTCCATATCGGAGATGGTCGAAAATCGGGGTAGCCTCTCGGGGACCTCCGAGAGTATCTTGCTCAGGTCTTCAGTCCACCTTCTCTCCTCGTCCCCGATGGCCTTCAAATGATCTTCTCGAAACATCGAATCCCCCCTTTAAAATCGGTTATGCGGTTATGCAGTGCTGCGGTCGTGCGGTTAGGGTGGTGTACATTCTATTTAAACTGCGTGACAAATTGATGTTCAGAACCTCCTTTTTCAGATCTTCAGACACCTCAAGCCCATCAGACCTCAATCCCCTCCCGGGAATGGATACCTTCCTTGTAGTAGTGCTTTACCTCTACCATCTCCGTCACCAGGTCCGCCCTTTCGATCACCTCCTTTCTGGCGTTTCTCCCCGTAAGGATCAGCTCAACATGGGGAGGTCTTGAATCGAGGAGATCCAGGAGGGTCTCCAGGGAAATGAGGCCGTAATCCACTGCCACGTTGATTTCATCCAATACCACGATATCATACTCTCCGCTTGTAATGACCTCCTTTGCCAGTTCAAAGGCTTTCTGGGCTAATTCGATATCGATCTTATCGGGGTTATCTCGATTGACGAAGGTTTCACGGCCCATCTGTTTGATAACGATATCGGGCGAGAGTCGGCGGGCTGTCTCCACCTCACCATATCGGATATTGCCCTTCATAAATTGGATGATGTAAACTTTGAGGCCGTGTCCGAGAGCCCGCATGGCAAGGCCCAGGGCTGCGGTGGTTTTTCCCTTTCCCGTTCCGGTATAGACCTGAATCATTCCGTTCGATTTTCCCCTGTCCCTTTTCATTACTACCCCTTCAAGTAACACCGGAGGGCCACAGAACATCACCATGGGAACCGGAGGCTCCCATTATGCCATCATCTCGACTTGAACGATGACCTGTTTAGGTTTGAATTGCTTCACCGTAATAGCCTTGACCGGGCAGACGGAGTGACAAGCCCCGCACCCTTTACACAACGCCGCGTTTACGGTCATATGTCCTCGGTAGTCGTCCTTTTTGAGGGCTTGATATTCGCACACCCCCTCACAGAGACCACATCCGGAGCATATCTCGGCATCTATCGATGCGGTGATGGGTTCGATCATGACCTTTCCCTTGAACAGGGGGATGGTGGCCCGCGAGGCGGTTCCGTGGGCGTGGGTAACGGTATCGGTAATATCCTTCGGACCTTGGCATGTACCGGACAGGTATACGCCCTCGATAGCGGTATCCAAGGGTCTCAGCTTCGGGTGAGCTTCCATGAAAAAATGGTCCGGGCTCCGGTTCAACTTGAAGAGATCCCGCACTTTATCGGCTTCCCTCGATGGAATAAGTCCAGTGGCGAGGACTACCAGATCCGCCTCCTCCTCATAGACCTCCCCCAAAAGGGAATCCTCGGCCTTGACGATGAGCTTCTCCCCTCTCTTGTAAATTTCCGAGGGGATACCCTTACGGTAGATCACGCCGGCCTTCTGTACCTTCTCATAAAACTCCTCATACCCCTTCCCGAAGGCCCTTATGTCGATGTAACAAACCGTAATCCTCGCACGTGGAAATCTCTCCTTGAGGAGGCCCGCCTGTTTTGCGGTATACATACAGCAAACCCTGGAACAGTATTCATTCCCAACGGTCTTGTCCCTGGATCCGACGCACTGAATGAAGACTATACTCTCTGGCTCACCCCAATGGGTGGGGAAATTCCCACCCGTCGGGCCCAAGGGGGAGAGGAGCCGTTCCAGCTCCAGTCCGGTGATGACCCGCTCGTACCGACTATATCCGAATTCCGGTTTCAACCCGGCGTCGAAGGGTTCGAACCCGGTGGCGACGACAATACTCCCCACCTCAACGGTCCTTTCCTCCTCCTCCTGGGTAAAATCGATGGCCGCGGAGGGGCAAGCCTCGATGCACCGTCCGCATTCCCCCTTGGCCAAGTATTGGCACGTATTGGGATCAATCACATAACTAGAGGGAATAGCTTGGGAGAAGGGAAGATAAATGGCGGGTCGATGATCCAATCCCATATTGAATTCGTTGGGGACCCTTATGGGACAGATCTCCTCACATTCACCGCAGTTGGTACACTTCGAAGGATCTACATATCTCGGCTTTTTTCTCACCGTGACGCTGAAATTTCCCACAAATCCATCAACAGCCACTATTTCGGCATAGGTTAAAAGCTCGATGTTGGGGTTTTCCTCGGCCCTTCTCATTTTTTGCACGATGAGGTCATCCACTATTTCCATGTTGGGGTAGGTCTTATTCAATTGGGCCATATGGCCCCCGATGCTCGGGTCCTTTTCGACAAGGAAGGCCTTGAACCCAGAATCGGCGATGTCCAGTGCAGATTGAAGGCCCGCAATTCCGCCACCGATAACGAGGGAGGATTGTGTCACCGGGACCTCCGTTTCTTCCAAGGGTTCAAGAAGCACTGCTTTAGCGATGGCCGAGAGAACTAAGTCTTTGGCTTTCTCCGTGGCCCTTGCCCGATCGGCATGGACCCAGGAACACTGTTCCCGAATGTTGGCAATCTCCAGGAAGTAAGGGTTGAGGCCCGGTTTGGAGATCGTTTTACGAAACGTTCCCTCGTGCATTGTTGGTGAGCAAGCTGCTACAACGATTCGGTTAAGCTGATACTTCTCGATGTCGTTAATGATGAGGTCTTGACCTGGATCCGAACACAAATAGGTGTAGTCCCTGGCGATGGCTACGTGCGGATGATTCTCCGCGAAGCACCTAACCGCCTCTACATCCACGTGATCCGCAATGTTGATTCCGCAATGACAGATATAGACGCCAATCTTCATGGTAAATCTTCAGCTCCTTCCTTTCGCCAGTTGTACACAAGCCAAGGAAGCAGCCCCGCTTGCCTGGGCAACCGTATCGGGGATGTCCTTGGGGCCCTGGCAGCAACCGGCCAAAAAGATGCCCGCCCTCGAGGTGGCGATGGTTTCCTCCGTACGGGCTTCTTGGAAAAACCCGTCGGGGGTTTGAGAAAGCCCCAACAGTTTGCCGATATTCCCCGCGCCCTTTCTGGGAACGAGGCCCGTTGCCAGTACCACGAGGTCCGCCTCCTCCTCGTAGGGCTCCCCGAGGAGCGTGTCCTCTCCACGGACCACGAGGGACAGTCCCCGTTCATAGATCTCGGATGGGTTTCCCCGCCTAAAGTGGATATTCTCCCTCTGGACTCGCTCGTAGAATTCCTCGTACCCCTTTCCGAAGGCCCTAATGTCCATGTAACAGACGGTGATCTTTGCATCGGGAATTCGCTCTCGGACCAGATGGGCCTGCTTGGCCGTGTACATGCAGCACACTCGGGAGCAGTATTCGTTCCCCACGGTCTTGTCCCTCGATCCTACGCACTGAACAAAGACAACCCGCTTCGGCTCTTTCCCATTGATTTGGATTTTTCCCTGCGTTGGGCCGGATGCAGAACAGAGCCTTTCAAACTCGATTCCGGAAAGGACGTTCTCATATCGGCCATACCCGAATTCTGGCTTCAACTCTGAGTCAAACTGATCATAACCCGTGGCTACCACGATGGCACCGACCCGGACGGTGATGGTTTCCTCTTGCTGCGTGAAATCGATGGCGTTGGCACCGCAAGCCTTCTGACATTTGGGTTCCTTTCCGCATTTTCCCCTGGTCAGCATGAGACAATGGTTCGGGTCGATGACATACTTCTGAGGTACTGCCTGCGGGAAAGGTATGTATGCGGCCGATCGTTTGCCGATGCCCATGTCGAACTCATTGGGAATCCTTTCCCTTTGAACACAGGCCTCGGCACAGAGGTTACAGGCGTTACACTTCTTTACATCAATATACCGGGGCTTCTTCCTGATGGTAGTACGGAAGCCACCAGCCTTCTCCTGTATATCGATCACCTCGGAATACGTCAGAAGCTCTATGTTGGGATGGTTGCCCACCTCCACCATCTTGGGGGTCAAGATGCAGGAAGAGCAGTCCAGGGTGGGGAAGGTCTTATCGAGTTGGGCCATGTGTCCGCCGATGGTGGGTTCACTTTCCACCAAGATGACCCTGAACCCTTTATCGGCAATATCCAAGGAGGCCTGCATTCCGGCGATGCCGCCTCCGATGACCAGAGCCGTTGGAGCGCCGTGATATTTCCGTTTTTCAGTCCTTTTCGCCATAACTGGTTATCAAAATAAAAATTTTAGATGTCAAAACCCACGTTCAAAAATTCAAATACCAAAATCCAAATGCCAACTAGAAATGTCAAATTCCAAAATCCAAATGTCAAATGTATCCTCTAATTTTTGTATTTTTGAGATTTGAACTTTGTCATTTGGCATTCTTCGATCTTTGACATTTGTCATTCATTTGGCATTTGAGCTTTGTCATTTGACATTTATCATTCATTTATCCTTTGGTCTTTCCAATGAGGGAGCTTGCGATGGTATTTTTCTGGATCTCCCGCGTCCCCTCATAGATTTCCATGATTTTTGTATCCCGGTAAAATCGCTCCACCTCGTACTCCGTGATATAGCCGTAGCCGCCGAATATCTGAATCGCCTCGTCGGCTACCTCTACGCTCATCCTTCCGGCATACATCTTCGCCATGGCGGTCAGGCGAGGATCAATGCGACCACGGTCGAAATTCCAGGCAGCCTTGTACGTTAAGAGACGGGCCGTTTCGATCTTTGTGTACATGTCAGCGAGTTTGTGCTGGGTTACCTGAAAATCTGCGATTCTTTGGCCGAACTGCCGCCTCTCCTTTGCATAGGCCAGGGCTCTGTCAAAGGCGCCCTGAGCAATTCCCAGGGCCTGGGCCGCAATTTCAATCCTGCTCTCGTCGAAGAACTCCAGGACCTGATAGAATCCCCGGTTTTCCTCGCCGATGAGGTTTTCCAAGGGCACATGGACGTCGGAAAAGGAGAGCTCGGCCGTTGAAGTCATTCGAATCCCCATCTTGTCGCCCAGCTCTGTGGCTTGAAATCCTGGGGTTCCCTTCTCCACCAGAATGGTACACATCCCCCGATAAGGAGGATCGGCCTCCGGGTTGGTGTGACAGAGGACCACAAAGTGGTCTGCTAGTGTCCCATTGGTGATGAAGGTCTTGGTCCCGTTGATAACAAATTCCTCCCCCTTCCTTATGGCCGTGGTCGAAAGGCGTGTGATGTCGCTTCCGTGGTCTGGTTCCGTGTATGCCCCTGCAGAAATCGCCTCCCCCCTGGTTATCGGTGGGAGGTACTTCCGCTTCTGCGCTTCGGTTCCGAAGCGGAGGATGACCTCGGAACTAAAATCGGCCAACGTCAGGGCAACGCCGATGCCGGAATCCTGGCGGCAGAACTCCTCTACCACAAGGGCATTTTCCAAAATACCAAGACCTTGACCCCCATAGGCCTCAGGGAAATGGAGGCCGATGAAGCCAAGCTCGCAGGCCTTCTTCCAGATCGACTTTGGGAAGGCATGATTCCTTTCCAGTTCCAGTGCGAGTTCCCTGTCGAATTCTCCCTGGGCAAACTCCCTGGCTGCGCGCTGAATATCCCTCTGTTCATCGGTGAGTTCGAAATCCATGTTGTCCTCATATGATCAGAGCGCTAAGCAATCTTTGTTAAAGAATGACAGCATTTGTTTGATACAGAATAGGAGGGGTGCGCTGCGGTTTGAGGGCCGCTCCGCTACCGCTCACTTTGAGGTTTGAGGCAAGGAATTTCTTGCCTTGCGCCTTAAGGCCCATCGGGCCGGTCCTTCGTCCTGAAGCTGAGAAACAGCATGTCATGCTATGCCAGCACCTCCCCGATTTTCCCCTTGAGGGCCGGAACAATCTTGAAGAGGTCACCCACGATTCCGAAATGGGCAATGTTGAAGATTGGGGCCTTGGGGTCTCTGTTAATGGCTATAATGGTTCCAGATCCCTTCATGCCGGCAGCGTGCTGAAAGGCACCACTAATGCCAATGGCGATGTAGACCTTGGGTTTAACCGTTTTGCCAGAGGTTCCTACCTGCCGGTCTTTAGGAAGCCACTTCTTGTCGACCACGGGACGACTGCACGAGAGGGCAGCCCCGAGGGAGTCGGCCAATTCTTGCACCATGGGGATGTTCTCCGGATCCTTGATGCCCCGGCCGACGGAAACCAGAATTTCAGTCTGAGTGATGTCCACCTCTCCAGCCGCAGCCTCCACGTATTCCAGGAATCTCTTGGATGGGATTTCCTCCGTAAGGGGCGAGGTAACCCTGGTGATCTCGCCGCCCAGGGAATAGTCCGCGACGGAGAACGATGCGGGTCGAAGGGTAACCATAGAGCATTGGGCGGGTTTTAGACGCACTTCCACATTGAGTTTGCCGCCGTACGTCTGGCGGGTGGCTTTAACCCGATCGTCCTCCATCATGACATCGATACAGTCCGTGGCCAAAGGGGCGTTCATCTGCACAGCAAGGCCCGGGGCCAGATCCATGCCAAATGCCGTGTGGCCCATGAGGAGGAGAGAGGGCTTCTCCTGTTCGACCAGGTTTCCAAGAACCTGCTGGTAAGCCTCGGAGTTGAAGTTTTCCAGTTTCTGGTCTTCAATGAGGATGACCCGATTGGCCCGATCTTTCAGCTCTTCGGCCATCGCTCCGACGTCGTTCCCAAGGAGAACGGCTGTGAGCGGGTTGCCCGTCTTTTCGCACAGTTGCTTCCCCTTCATGAGCATCTCAAAGGTGATATCTCGAATTGCCCCCTGCCTATGTTCAACGAGCACAAAGATAGCGTCCACTTAAGCCACCCCACCCTTCTCCTTGAGTATGGCGATGACCTTATCGGAAATTTCGTCCATCGTCCCTTCGAGCATCTGGGCTCCTTCTCCCACGGGGGGGAAAAATACCTTCTCCACAACAGTCATTGATCCAGGTTCTCCTGCTTCTTCGAGCTTCATGCCGAGATCTTGGAGGCCAAGGACCTTGATCTCCTTCTGAGCCACCTTTCGGATTCCTATAATGGAGACGTATCTCGGCTCGTTAATGCCAGTCTGAATGGTAAGAACCGCGGGAAGTTCGAGGTCAATAACCTCGTCGAGTCCGCCCTCGAGTTCCCGATGAACCCTGGCCCTGCCGTTCTCAATCCCTTCGATTTGGTTGACTATGGCGACATGACGGATTCCCAGCAATTCCGCCAGGGTCGGCCCCACCTGGCCATACCCATCATCCTCTGCCTGGACACCCGTGAGAACCAGATCATAGGCCAAGGGGTTAATGGCCCGGCTCAGGACCCGAGCTATTGCGTATCCATCAGAACCCTCAAAACCGGGGTCTGTGAGGCGAATCGCCTGATCCGCTCCCATGGCCAGTGCCCTCCTGAGGGTTTCATTGACCTCCTCCGGCCCCATTGAAATGGCGGTGACAGTGCCCCCATACTTTTCCTTCAAGAGGATCGCCTCCTCAACAGCGTAATTGTCCCACTCGTTAATATCGAAAACGAGCCCTTCCTTTTCGATATCCCTTTCCGTCTTATCAATGACGAGGTCAGCCTCGGCAGTCTTGGGTACTCGCTTGATGCAGACGATGATTTCCATAATCCCTCCTTTCCGTAAGGCCGTAGGAAAGGTTGTAGGAGCGTCCGCCTCCAGCGGACTTGAGGTTAGAGGCAAAAAGTCTCCAGCCTCAAACCTTGAGCGAAAGGGGAGCGGAGCGGTCCTCAAACCTCAACCTGTAGCCCCCTTTGTTCTCCTGTGGTTCATAGGACCTCAACCAAAATTTCCGAGATATCCATGACCCTGAGTTTTTCCTCATTGCCCGTGGTTTTTACGGCATCCTCCAGTGTCAGCAGGCAGAATGGGCAGGCCGTGGCGAGAATCTCGGCTCCCATATCGACGGCATCTTGAACCCGGATTTCCGCCAATCGAGGGCCTTGATCGGAGGACTCCACCCACATGCGTCCGCCCCCGCCTTCACAGCAAAGGCTATTCTCCCGGGATCGATCGAAGTCGATGAAGGTGACCCCTGGAATGCTCTGCAGAATCTGTCTGGGTTCGTCGAAAATTCCGTTCTGCTTTCCCAGGAAGCAGGGGTCGTGATAGGTAATAACCTTTCTCATCTCCCCGGAGAAAGGGTTCTTTCCCTCAATGGCCTCGGCTAAGATCTGCGTATAGTGACGGACTTCCAGACCATCCTGGGCATAATCATTTTTTATGGTGTTGTAACAGTGGGGTGACGTGGTGACAATGGACCGAATGTCGTACTTGTTGATACTTTCGATGTTCCCCTCCATGAGCATTTCGAAGAGGCCTTCCTCTCCCATTCTCCGGATCTCACTTCCGCAACAGGTCTCATCGTTTCCCAGGGTGGCGAAATCATATCCGATCTGGCGAAAGCACTGAACGAGGGATCGACCTACATTCTGAACCCGAGTGTCGTAAGCTGCCGTACAGCACACGAAATAGAGGTTGGCTGCTTTACCTCCCTGAGGAAAGACCTTCAGTTCCAGTTCGTTCGCCCAGTCGCTTCTCTTATTTTTGGCAGCATTCCATGGATTTCCGTATTTGTAGGCACCTTCGAGGGCTTCGATGATGGTCTTGGGAATATGACCTTCCTCGACCGACAGGGCTCGCATACCAATGAGGAGATCCATGGGTTCCAGCCCCCTCGGACATCGAAGCGTACATGTCTTACAGGTAGTGCAGTCCCAGAGTTCATCCCTCTGAATCATATTGCTCAAATTCTCACGAAGGAGGACTTCGATCATTAGTTTCCTGATATTCAGTTTCGACTTGAGGGATACCGGGCAGCCACCCGTACATTTTCCACATTGAAAACAGCCGTAGAGTTCAAATTTCTGGAGAAGTTCGTTCTTCTGCGCTTCCATTCAGCCTTCCTTTCCTAGTTCCCCTTTTCCCCTTTTCATCGTTGTTTAAGAATCTCCCTCGCCACGACAATTCGTTGAACCTCAGAGGTTCCCTCGTAGAGCGTCGTGCCAATGACATCTCGAAGATACCTCTCCACCGGATAGTCCCTCGAATACCCATATCCTCCCAGCATCTGGACCGCCCGGATGGCAACTCGTCTGGCCCTCTCCGTGGCAAATAATTTGGCCATGGATGCTTCTTTCGTAAATTGTAACCCATTTTCCTTTAAAAAGGCAGCCCTCAGGACGAGAAGCTGTGCCGCCTCCAATTCCGTATAGCTATCCGCAATCATCCATTGAATGGCCTCGAATTTGGAAAGGGGCTGGCCGAAGGCCTCCCGGTCCCTCACGTATTGAGTGGCAAAATCGATGGCGCCGAAACCGATTCCCACGGCGAGGGAGCCGATGCCGATGCGTCCGCCGTCGAGCTCCATCATGGCAATCTTGAACCCTTCTCCTTCTTGGCCCAAGAGGCACTCCTTGGGTATTCGGCAGTTATCGAAGATGAGTTCATT
>JAUWDQ010000185.1 GCA_030608745.1 Pseudomonadota bacterium
GCAGTGGTCCTCCACATGGATCCAATCCCGAACGTTCATTCCATCCCCATATACGGGAAGGGATTTATTCTCCAAGGCGTTGGTGATCATCAGGGGAATCAGTTTCTCCGGGAACTGGTATGGACCATAGTTGTTGGAGCATCGGGTGATGATAGTGGCCAGGCCATAGGTCTTATAATAGGCCCTCACCAGCAAATCTGCCGCCGTCTTGCTGGCCGAATAGGGGCTATTGGGGGCGAGGGAAGAAGTCTCCGTGAAGGAACCCCTTGGGCCGAGGGAGCCATAAACTTCATCCGTAGAAATCTGGACGAAGCGGAGTATCCCATATTTCCTTGCGGCCTCCAGCAGCACCTGGGTCCCGAGCACATTGGTTTCAATGAAGACCCGGGGATCCTCTATGCTCCTATCCACGTGGGACTCAGCGGCGAAATTGACGACTGCATCGACCCCCTTTGAGGTCAGGCCTTCGATCAAAGCTTTATCGGCAATATCGCCCCTGACGAACTCATAATTGGGGTGATCCGAAGTATCCGACAGGTTCTCCAGGTTACCCGCATAGGTCAGTTTATCCACATTGACTATCTTATAATTGTAGTTTTGTAACAAATAGCGGACGAAATTACTCCCGATAAAACCACAACCCCCTGTCACCAATATGGTTCGGATGTTACAGCCCATTCCATCCCTCTTTTATTTAAGATCCGCCCTATTGCTATCCATCCTTCCTCTTCCAATCATAGGGAATGTCGTTATCGTGGGGATGGATGCGATATTCATCGGGCTCTCCGTAATGGTAGACTTCTGTGGGGATGTTAATGGCAACTGATTCCTCTTGGCTGATGCACATCCACCCGTGGTATACCTCTTTGGGGATCTGAACCAGCATCGGATTATGCTCTCCAATGTAGAATTCGTTCACCTCGCCCTTTGTTGGGGATCCCTCCCGCGGGTCGTAAAGGGCCAACTTTATCATACCCTTCACCACGGTGATGTTATCCGTTTGGATCTTATGAAAGTGCCATGCCTTCACAACCTGGGGGTAGGTAGTTGTTATGTAAACTTGGCCAAATTGTTGAAACAGTTCATCATCGGCCCTCAGTATCTCCATGAGCCTTCCCCTTTCATCGGGGATTACCCTCAACCGTTTCGTCTTTACTCCCTCAATCATGGATCCCCCCGCAATAGGTTTTCAATTCCAAATGCCAAATGCCAAATGTCAAATTTCCTTTGCCGAGTGTCTATTCTCGGCTATATTTTATTGGCTCCCGTCTGTGCCACTAATTGGCTGGCCCTCAGAAGGGAGCCGAAGGTTCCCGCGTCCGTCCACCACCCGTCAAGTATCTCCCACGTCATCTCACCCCTGTTGATGTAAGCGTTATTGACATCGGTGACCTCCAATTCTCCCCTGTCCGACGGCTTCAGGGTCTTGATGATATCGAAGACCGTGTTGTCATATATATAGATTCCGATGATAGCGTACCTGGATTTGGGCGATTTGGGTTTTTCCTCTATCCGGACCACCCGATCTCCATCCAACTCGGGAACGCCGAACCTCTGGGAATCTGAAACCTCCTTAAGCATGATCTTGGCCCCGTGCTTTTGCCGCTGGAATGCCTCCACCGCGCTCCGGATATTTTTTTCGATGATATTATCCCCAAGGACTACGCAGATGTTTTCTTTATCCGCGAAAAATTCGGCCAGGTTCAAGGCATCGGCTATGCCGCCTTGACCCTCCTGATAGGTGTAATTAATATGTTTCAGCCCGAATTCCTTCCCGTTTCCGATCAACCTCAGGAAATCCCCCGCATCATTCCCACCTGTAACGATGAGAATGTCCTCGATGCCCGCATTAATCAACGTTCTAATGGGGTAATAGATCATGGGCTTGTCGTAAACAGGCAGCAGGTGCTTATTGGTTATCTTGGTCAAAGGCAGCAACCGCGTCCCCAGACCGCCAGCAAGAATCACTCCTTTCATGAAAACCATCTCCTTTTTTGAGATTGGATTGAGCGTTCAAAATCTTTGCCCCACCGCTCCTATCCCCGTGAGGGTAACCTGGATCATGAATTTAATTTCATCCTCTTGGAGCCGGGTAAGCTCCCCGTCCCTGACCGTCAAAGGAGTGCGGTTTTTGTCCTCCACGAAGAGCTGAATCTCCCAACATTTGGCACGAAATTCCAGCCCGTAAACGGAGGCAAACCTCCTCTTTTCGAGTATATTGTAACTGTTACGATAGAAAAGGTCCAACCACTCCTGAAGCCTCACCTTTAAATTGATGTTGATGTTCTCCACCTCATCCCGACTAAATCGATACTCCAGGCCAAGGGCGTCCCCCCGCTTGTCGGATAAAGCCGCGTAGACGTTGAAGCCCTCCAGATGACCCTCATAGGTATTGTACCGGAGATCTCCCTGCATGTTGACGTATTCGAAAGGATTTGACCACAATTCCGCCTCAATGTCGGAAAAATAACGACCCCCCCCGCTCCTCGCCTCTTCCCTGAAAGGCTCGCCAAAACTGTAGCTCTGGGAAACCGTGAACCTGAGCAGCTCACGATAGGTGTATCTACCACCATCCTCCCGGATTTTCCCGCTCACGGTATTGGTCAGCCCATAGGTGACGGCATTGGTATAGTCTATGCGGTCCAGCTCACCGAAAACGGGAAGGTCGTTCTGGTTGACCCGCGGAATGTAGGTATAGGAGACTTCCGGTTCGATTTGGTGCTTCCACCGTTCTAAATTCCACCATTTCCCCTCATAAGCCCTGCCCAAGATGGTCGAAGTGGAGACGGTAAAATCGGGTATCTCCCTGGTTTCAAATTCATCCATCATCCTATCGCCGGTGTATGGGCTTCTCGGGCCATTGCTGGGGAGATAGAGGGTTTCCCTAAACCCCGCTTCGGGTTCGAAACGGATGACTTTCATCAACATCAGGGGAAAGGACAACCTTGGGTGAAGGTCCAGCCTATTGCCACGAAGTCCCTCCAGCCTCCAGAATCGGGTATAGTCACTCCCCCAGCCAAAATAGAGAGGGGTATAGGGTAGGCCTTGTTTCAGGGCGACGAATTGGAGGGTCGGAATTCTCTGGAGCGTCTCCCGGTGCGTCTCAACGGTTAAATCATCGATGTACGAAACCTCTCCCAGCAGGTTGAACCGGGACCAATTTCGGCCGCCGAAGACCGTCGACTCGAGCTGCCTCATCGTCCTGGCATCGATCAGCCGCTCGCCGGGGATGTACTCGTCGAAGTCGACCACGTAATCATCGTCGCTGATGAGCGCTACGTTGGCCCTGAGATAATAATCTTGGAAAACCCCCTGTCTATGTCTGAGAAACCCGCCCCACCGGTTATCCCGTTCCACCTGGTCATCACAGTAGTAAAAGGAGAATTCGCCGTCGGTATCTTTTCTTAGCGCGTACCGAAATTCGATCCCCTCGTTCCACCCTCTCCCCCGACCATCTCCCAGGCGATCCAGGTAGAAAGTAGCGTCCATATTCTTGGCAATGGCCCAATAGAAGGCCGTGAATACTTCAGGTCCAAATTTACTGGAATTGCCAAATTTCGGGATCAGGAAACCCGTCTGGCGTTCCCCCCTCACGGGAAAGATCCCCCCGGGGATATAGAGGACGGGAATCCCCCTGATATAAAAAACCGGCCCCCTCGCTACGGCATACCCCCCCAGGGTGACATCCACCCGCTTTGCGGTGAATTTCCAATCGGGAGAGGTGATATCGCACGTGGTAAAGGATGCATCGTATACCCTGTAGGTTCTCTCGCCCAGCTTCTCAGCCCTTTTCCCCGTAATATAGAAGTTGCCCTCCCTGGTAAACAACGTCCCATTGGTGATGGACCCCATCTGTGTCTGCAAATTCAATTCCAAGCGATCGCATTTCAAGACGTCTCCCCCCTCCCTCAATACCACGTGGCCCTCCGCGGCCGCATCATTGGTCATCTCGTTCAGCTCCACCCTGTCTGCCTCGAGGGTGAGGGTCCCTCGCGTGATTTCGACGTGTCCCTCGACCACGAACACCCCCTTTCCCCTATCATAGCTCGCGGTGTCGGACTTAATATGAACCGGCCCCTCAAGTCGGGGCATCAGCATTTCCCATTGCTGGCAGGGCGAAGAGGAAGGAAGTAAGAGAAGGTAACAGAGGACCAAGGCAAGATAAAGGGAGAGTCCATATTTGGTCATCAGAACGAATTCAACTGTTGGCATCGAGGGATTGCCTTTGGGACCTCGACAAATAGGCCTTAGCCTCCCCAATGGTGTAGAAGGACCCAGTTATACAGATTAAATCCCTCTCCGTTGCCATGGAGAGGAGATGTTGCACGGCCTCTCCCACATCCTCGACGATCTTTCCCCTTTTTTCAATGCGCATCACTTCATTGAGGAGCACCTGCGGAAGGGCCGCCCTTTCGCATCGAGGTTTACAGAGAACGGTCATATCGGCCACGGGCGCGAGGATGGATATGATCCTCCGATAATCCTTATCATTCATGATCCCTAGGATCAACAGCAGCCGTTCGTAGGTGAACTCTTCCAAAATGGCCTCTTTTAACCTATTGGCCGCCCCGGGATTATGCGCACCATCCAATAAAACCGTGGGGGACTCCATGACCACCTCCAACCTCCCCGACCATCGAACACCCCTCAACCCCTCATAGATGGCTTCATCCCCTACCCGGTACCCGTTCTCCTTCACCATCTCAATGGCACCCAGGGCGGTGGTGGCATTAGTGATCTGATGCCTCCCCGCCAGGTTCAGCTCCAGATTGGGGAAGTCCAGTTTCCGCCCATGGTAATGAAACCGACGGGGACCCGCCCTTCTCCCCCGGAAATCTCGGCCAACTCGAAACAGGGGGGCCTTCTTCTCGAGAGAAACCCGCCTCAAGAGGTCCAAGACCCTTGGTTGGGTAGCTGCCGTCACGAGACCCCTTCCCTCTTTAATAATTCCCGCTTTCTCCCGGGCTACCTCTTCCAAGGTGTCTCCCAAATAACCCTGATGGTCCAGCGAGATATTAGTAATGATGGCCAGAAGAGGATCGACCACGTTGGTCGAATCCAGCCTCCCCCCCAAACCTACCTCCAATATGGCCAGATCTACCCCTGCCTCGAAGAAATAGAGCACGGCCATTGCGGTAGTAAAATCGAAAAAGGTAAATGTCTCTGGAATCCTCCTTTTCCGGATTGCCCCTACAGACCAGAAACTAGATATTATAAAAGAAGCAGATAAAAGACCAGAGGTTGATTTAGTAGAAGAAACACGTTTTAAATTAATGAACGATTGGATTTCATCAGCAAAGAATGAGTCTGAATTTATAGATAGAGTCCGAATGG
>JAUWDQ010000258.1 GCA_030608745.1 Pseudomonadota bacterium
GGGGCCATCTCCTCAATATCGCCTCATCCACCAACTTCTTCGCCCTCGAAGACGCCATTATCGATCACCTCGTGGAGATCGCAACAATGGTGGATCAAGAGGTTGCGGGTCAGGCCCTTTCCAGATCGAAATTGGAAAGCCTCGCCCAGAGAGAGGGCCTGAAGGCCATCGAGATCCTCAATGGGGGTTCTCAATCGCAAATCCCCCGGAGAGACCCATCAATGTACGGACCACTCCTGGCGGGGGCCCGGGAGATGGTTATCATCCCCTTCGAGAAACCTGAACCGAATGAGGCCGACCTTTTTTCCGTCGCGATCCGGAGGAGGGAGGGAAAGGGGATTGTCGTAGTAAGCGTCGATTATCCCCGGATGAAACAACTGAGGCGGAAATTCGCAATTGCAAACGTTCTCGAAGCCGTTGGATTTGGGGAAGGGATTCAATATGTATCAATCTTCGACCGTTCTCTTTCCCTTATCGCCCAAATGGGGAAAGAGGGGGCAGGGGAAAGAAGGGATCGTTCCCTCCTTCAATTGGTTTCAGGGGAGGGGTCGAGATCCAGGTTCCACACCCTATCCAATGGACAAGAGGTATTGGAAGTGGTCAAAACCCTACACCTGGGGGAAGAACCGTATGGAGTCATGCAGGTGGGCTTATCCACCCAGGGAATCAGGACCATTCTCTCCATATCCACGAGAAATATCATCCTCTCCATTGGGATACTCTTGGTATTGGGCATTGCAGGGGTAACCCTTATCTATATCGAACAAAACCGACACTTGCGGAAGATAGGGGAGATGGAAGGCAGGATTCAAACGGCTGAAAGGCTGCTAGCCCTCGGGAAATTGGGGGCTGGGGTCGCACACGAAATTCGGAATCCCCTCAATGCCATCGGGATGGCTATACAGAGATTAGGAAGGGAATTTCAGCCCCGAGAAGAAGGAGGAGAAAGGCAATACCAGGAGATTATCCGGGTTATCCGAGGGGAGGTACGAAGGCTGAACCAAATCGTGGAACAATTCGTCCTCTTCTCCAAACCCTATAAGTTGGACCTCACCTCCTCCTCCCCCGTGGAGATCCTGGAAAATGTCTCGGTTCTCTTTGCGGAAGAGGCCAGAGCTCAGTCTATAGAAATCCGTAAGGAGATCGATCCCAGGCTCCCTCCCCTGATGATGGATAAAGGGAGGATTACCCAGGCCCTCATTAATATCGTGACCAATGGTATCCATGCTATGGAAGGGGGGGGTAATCTAACCGTAAAGGCGGAAATGGATGGGAGGGATTGGGCAAAAATCATGATCTCGGATACCGGAAGAGGCATTCCCAAGGGGGAGATTGAAAAAGCCTTCGACTATTCCTATACTACAAAGGAGAAGGGCCTGGGCCTGGGGCTTCCCATTGCCCATAAGATCATCGAGGAACATGGTGGCAGGATAACAATAGAGAGCCGCGTAGGGAAGGGAACCACCGTTTCAATATTCCTCCCCGTAAAAGATTATGAGCGCACAACGGATCAACCTGCTGATCGTTGAGGACGAAAAATCGCAACGGGAAATGCTTGAGGGGTTTCTCCTTCGCCAGGGCTTCTCCGTCCTCTCGGCAGACGGAGGGGGGAAGGCCTTGGCGGAGGTTCGGCGCGCACACTTCGATCTCGTCCTCTTGGACTATAAGATGCCCGGAATGGACGGCTTCCAGACCCTTCGGGAGATGAAGAAGATCAACCCTGAGTTGGCCGTAGTCATGATGACGGCCTATGGAACCATCGAAACGGCGGTTCAGGCGATGAAGGAGGGGGCAGCGGACTACCTGACGAAGCCTATCGACCTGGACGAGCTCCTCCTGCTCATAGAAAAGGTATCGGAAAAGATCCTGTTATTGCGGGAGAATAAGGAGCTCAAAGAACAGCTCCGGGAAAGGTATCGATTCGACCAAATTGTCTATGGCAGTGGCACGATGGAAGAGGTCATGAACTTGACGGGCAGGGTAGCCAAAAGTGAGGCTACGGTCCTCATCCGAGGGGAAAGCGGAACGGGAAAGGAGCTCATCGCCAACGCCATCCACTACTCGAGTCCCAGGGCAGATAGGCCCTTTATCAAGGTCAACTGTACCGCGCTTCCGGAAAACCTTTTGGAGAGCGAGCTGTTCGGCCATGAAAAGGGGGCCTTCACAGGGGCAATTCAGAGGCGAATTGGCAGGTTCGAGCAAGCTCATACGGGAAGCGTCTTCTTGGATGAAATCGGCGATCTATCTCCATCGCTCCAGATGAAACTGCTCAGGTTTCTCCAGGAGAAGGAGTTCGAACGGGTAGGAAGCAATCAGACCATTAAGGCCGATGTGAGGGTCATGACGGCTACCAACAGGGATTTGGAGGAAGGCATCCGAAGGGGAACCTTCAGGGAAGACCTTTACTACCGGCTCAACGTCATTGCCATTTTCCTTCCCCCCTTGAGGGAGAGGAGGGGAGATATCCCCCTCCTCATCGACCATTTCCTCCAAAAATACAGCGAGAAGAATCGGAGACCTATTCCCAAAATCTCGAAAGAGGCCAGGGATCTGCTGCTCCAGTACGCCTACCCTGGAAATGTTCGGGAGCTGGAGAATATTTTGGAGAGGAGTTTGGTGGTTAGTAGGAGCGATACCATCACGACCCGAGATCTACCCTTTCAGGTTCGGGAAGGGGTGCAGGAGGCCAAAATCGACCCTGAAAACAAAGAGGCATCCCTCAATGCCAGGCTCTCACAGATGGAAAGGGATCTCATCGTGAAAGCCCTTGACGAGTATGGAGGGGTTCAAACCAAGGCAGCCCGGGGCTTGGGCATCAGCGAACGCGTCCTTCGCTACAAGATGAAGAAATACCGCCTCTCCACCTAACTGTACCTAGAGCACCCGGAGGTATTCGGTGATGTCCCGGATGTCTTGCTTTGATAGATCCGGGACCGCGGGCATGTTCGCGAAAGGGTTTCTGATCTGGTTTCGAATATTTTCCCGTGTCACGGGCCTTTTGCTCACGGGTAGAACCTTTTTCTTAAAAACCCCCTTCAAGCCTGGTCCCACCTTTGTATCCTTGCTGTCCGTGTGGTGGCAGAAGCCACATTTCGTAATGAAGAGGTTTTCGCCCCTTTCAATATCCCCCCACCTCTTGCCCGGTTCTGCATGACTAATGCAGAGGGAAATCGCAAGGAAAAATGTGAGGCCTCCCAAGATCCATTTCACCCTCATCCCCTTATCCTCCCAAGAGAGAATTCCCCGCTCAATTCTCTCATACCACAAATCGAATCAATTTTCAAATCTCTAAACCATGAGATTGGTTTTTTTGCGGCGATAGCACTGAACCTTATGGCCCCGAAAGGCCTTGAGCATACACCGCCCGCAGGTTTGACACGTCGATGGGGAACGATCGCCTGACTTCCAGCGTCTTACCAGATGAGGTTCCCTGATGAAGGGCCTGCTCATGGCCACATAGTGGACCTTCTCCTCGGAGAGGAGCCCCTCGATCATCTCCACGGCCCGAATACCGGTTAACTGACCGATACCAAGCCCGCGCTCGGGTTCCCATCGTCGGCGCGGACCAGTCCGACCTCCACCGTCACTCCC